>NZ_JAGTTT010000009.1:0-92633 GCF_018223505.1 Anaerostipes sp. Marseille-Q3525 | reverse complement strand
GAAGTTTTTTCATTCTTTTCAGAGTCAAAAATGGAATCTGATGTTATATTTTTCCGCCGCTCTTTCAGCGACGTTGATTATCTTACCATAGCTGTATACAGTATGTCAACTACTTTTTTCATCTTTTAGAAACTAATTTTATTTCATAGATTTTCCTCTGTTTTCACGTTATAATATGAGGTAAATACATTTCATATAAGAAAGGAAACCTATCATGGAAAAAATAGCAAGTTTTACAATTGACCATTTAAGATTATTGCCTGGCGTTTATGTTTCTCGCAAAGACGCTGTTGGTTCTGAAACTTTAACAACATTCGACCTTCGTATGACAGCTCCAAATCGTGAGCCTGTCATGAACACTGCAGAGATGCATGCGATCGAGCATCTGGCTGCTACTTATTTAAGAAACAATGAAGAATGGCAGGATAAAGTTATTTACTTTGGTCCAATGGGATGCCGTACTGGATTCTATCTTATATTAGCTGGCGATCTCTCTTCAAGAGATGTACTTCCTCTTATTATAAGTACCTTTGAATTTATTCGCGATTTCAAAGGTGATGTGCCTGGTGCCAGCGCAAAAGATTGTGGTAACTATCTTGATATGAATCTTCCTATGGCAAATTATCTTGCAGATCATTATCTTGAAAATGCTTTATACGTTGCAGATGATAAAAATCTGAATTATCCAGCATAAATTTGTACATAATATAAAGGCATCTATTGTTGTACTCACAGAATTCTTTCCACGTGATTCTGTGAGTACTTATTATAAGGAGGTTTTTATATTATGAAAAATCAAAACAAAGTATATCAAGAAGTTGCCGAAGAATGCAGCCAGTATTGTCCTTGTGGCTGTGATCATTCCGTAAAGAACGTCAGTACTGGAGATGATGCAAAAGCACCAAGCTGTTTAAACTGTAAACATTTTTCTGTCTCTGAACAGCATTGTCAACTTGATCTTTATGATCAGATTGTTACAAATTTATAATTACTCTTATATGATAATCATATAAAGTAGTGTCAAAATTTTGTTAAAGAAGTCATATTTATGGCTTCTTTTTTATTTTTCCCTTGCAATATTTGAAAAGAGGTCTATTATAATAATGAGTTTATTTTTAGGAGGAAATTGTTATGTCATTACAACAAATCATAGCGATCGTCATCTTTTTATGTACGATGGGCGCTATCATCACAGGGAAGGTCCACAATACAGTTGCCTCATTAACTGGTGCTGCATGTTTGGTGCTTACCCACATTCTTTCGATTGAAGATTGTATTGACGCAGTCGATGTAGAAACCATCTGCATTCTTGTCGGAATGATGCTTTTAGTTGCAGTTATTAAGAATTCTGGTATCTTTGAATACATAGCGATCAAAGCTGCAAAGATTGCAAAGGGTCGTCCTTGGCCAATCATGGTCATCTTTATTTTGATCACAGCTGTATGTTCTGGAATGCTTGACAACGTTACGACTGTATTGTTAGTTGGTCCAATGACCTTAGCTATCACAAATATCTTGAAAGTTGATCCTGTGCCATATATTATCACACAGATCATGGCTTCCAATATCGGTGGTACCGCTACACTGATCGGTGACCCACCTAACATCATGATTGGTAGTGCAGCGAAATTAAGTTTCGTAGATTTTATTTTAAATACAGGTGTAGCTACTATAT
Organism: Anaerostipes sp. Marseille-Q3525; assembly: GCF_018223505.1. Taxonomy (NCBI): domain Bacteria; kingdom Bacillati; phylum Bacillota; class Clostridia; order Lachnospirales; family Lachnospiraceae; genus Anaerostipes; species Anaerostipes sp. Marseille-Q3525. The sequence continues at coordinate 90,958 of NZ_JAGTTT010000009.1, read as the reverse complement.
TTGTTATCATCGTTGGTTTGATCTGTATGTATTTTATATATGGAAGAAAGTTGTTTGTAGAAGATGAAGCCATTGCCAAAGTCATGCAGCTAGATGAAAACAAAGCGATCAAAGATAGAAAACTTATGCATGAAAGCGTGATCATTATCATTCTCGTTGCTTTATGCTTTATTTTCCATGATCAGTTAGGCGTGCAGTCTTGCACCGTTGCAATCGCTGCGGCATGTATCATGCTTCTGATCGGCGGACAGGAACCTGAAGAAATCATTTCAGAAGTTGAATGGCCAACCATTCTTTTCTTTATTGGATTATTTATCGTTGTCGGTGGTATGAAAAAAGTTGGCGTTATCACAATGCTTGCAAATGGATTAATTTCTATTACTCATGGTAATATGGTTGTTACAATGATGGTCATCTTATGGGTTTCCGCAATTGTATCTTCTTTCTTAGACAACATTCCATTTGTTGCAACATTGATTCCTATGATTCTTACCATGCAGTCAGAAGGAATGGATGTCACTCCAATCTGGTGGGCATTATCACTTGGAGCTTGTTTAGGCGGAAACGGAACTCTGATCGGTGCTTCTGCAAACGTTGTTTTATCTGGTATTAGTAAGAATAATGGACATCCTATCACATTTGGACAATATTTTAAGATTGGATTCCCTATGATGATCTTATCTATTGCCGTATGTTCTGTATTTCTTTTGATCCGATTTGCTTAATGAAAAATTATGGAATATAATATTTATGAGAGGAGAGTGATCTTATGAATCAAAATACTGTAACCGGAGATTTTATCAATATTAACCTACGTCAGTTAGGTGCTACCTCTATTAAAGAGTTCAATAGTATTATGCACATTGCTGAGTTTGATCTTGGCGATGGACTGATTGTTTCTTATGTTTTTAACATTACACGACACAACAAATATTTCCTACAGCGTATGCAACCATATGCTATGGTACATGGTAAATTTGCCAGTGATCAGGAAATCATTGATTTTATCACAGAAGATCTAAAACGTTTTGAAAACGCTAAAAACAGTCACAATTTCGATACTTTCCTTCTGATTTCCCATCTGGGTCATCATATTACCGAAAATATTGAACAGCTATTTTTAAATTATAATGTTGATGCTGATAAATTAGAAGCAATTGAAGATTCTCTGGAAGATTCTCTTGTTGAGATTCAATCCTTATTTGAGAAATCTGATAAGCTAAATTTACCAAAAGACTAACACTTATAAAAGTTAAAACTGCCCTTGAAGCTAAATGTTTCAAGGGCGTTCTTATTTTTTATCAGATAATCTACATAATTAAAAAGCTCACAAGCTGTATATTCTCTATACATCCTGTGAGCTTTCATCTTCTTATTGAATATCAACGACAATCTTCTTGTCACCTTTGTCAACCGAAGCCTTGACAACAGTTCTGATTGCTTTTGCAATTCTTCCCTGTTTCCCAATTACTTTCCCCATGTCACCTTCTGCAACATGAAGTTCTAATACGACTGCATCGGCAGTTTCTTTTTCTGTAACTGTCACTTTATCTGGCTGATCAACGAGGGCTTTTGCAATCACTTCTAATAAATGTTTCATGCACTGCCTCCTGTCTTAAATCTGACTATTTTTCGATTCCTGCAGCTTTTAATAATTTAGCTACTGTATCTGTAGGCTGAGCACCTGTTGCTAACCATTTCTTAGCAGCTTCTTCGTCGAATTTGATCACGCTAGGATCCTGATTTGGATCATATGTTCCGATTTCTTCAATGAATCTACCATCTCTAGGGGATCTAGCATCTGCTACTACTACTCTATAAAAAGGTGCTTTCTTCTGTCCCATTCTTTTTAATCTCATTTTTACTGCCATTTTGTTTTTACCTCCAAAAATCTTTCTTTTCTAAATTAATTATTATTTTCTATAACTAAGGCCTAAAAAGGTAATTTAAATCCACCTCTTTTACCACCTTTGCCACCAAACATACCTGACATCTGCTTCATCATCTGTTTCTGATTCTGAACCTGTTTGCATAAGCGATTAACTTCTGCAAGTGGAACTCCTGCTCCTGCTGCGATTCTTCTCTTTCTTGAAGCATTGATGATCTTAGGATTTGCACGTTCTTCTTTCGTCATGGAATAAATGATCGCTGCTGTCTTATCCATCATACCATCATCAATATCAAGTCCCTGCATCTTATTTCCAATACCCGGAATCATAGATAACAGATTGGATAATCCACCCATCTTCTTCATCTGATCCATCTGATCAAGAAAATCGTTAAAATCAAATTCCGCCTTCTTCATCTTCTCCGTCATGCGAAGTGCATCTTCTTCATTGATCGTCTGCTCTGCTTTTTCGATCAATGATAATACATCTCCCATACCAAGAATTCGGCTTGTCATTCGGTCTGGGTAGAACTGCTGAAGATCTTCAAGTTTCTCTCCCATACCTACATATAAAATCGGCTTTCCTGTTACGGAACGGATAGAAAGTGCTGCACCACCTCGTGTATCACCATCCATCTTCGTGATGATAACTCCATCAATACCGACTTTCTCATTAAATTCTTTCGCCACATTGACAGCATCCTGTCCCGTCATGGCATCAACGACCAGAATACTCTGGAATACATCAACTTTATCTTTGATCTCGATCAGCTCTGTCATCATATTCTCATCAATATGAAGACGCCCTGCTGTATCCAGAATTACGATGTTGTTTCCATTCTTCTGTGCGTGTTCTACGGAAGCTTTCGCAATATCTACTGGATTCTGCTTATCTCCCATTGTAAAGACTGGTACTCCGACTTTCTCTCCATTGACCTGAAGCTGTTTGATCGCTGCTGGACGATATACGTCACAGGCTACTAACAGTGGTCGTTTCCCCTTCTTCTTATACTGTCCGGCAAGCTTTGCACAAGTTGTTGTCTTACCTGCACCCTGAAGACCTGCCATCAAAATGATCGTAATCTCATTTCCTGGACGAAGCTGAATCTCTGTCATCGTAGATCCCATCAATGCTTCCATCTCTTCTTTTACGATCTTGATTACCATCTGTCCTGGATTCAGTCCGCTTAATACATCCTGTCCTACGGCTCTTTCCTGTACAGATTTGATAAATGTCTTTACGACTTTGAAGTTAACGTCGGCTTCTAGTAAAGCTCTCTTAACTTCTCTCATTGCCGCTTTTACATCATCTTCTGTTAAACGGCCTTTACTTCTTAAGTTCTTAAATACACCCTGAAGTTTCTCGGATAAACTTTCAAATGCCATTGATTCACCTCATCTAAGTTATAAATCTTCTAAAACCTGATTGCATACAGATTCTATTTGCCTGATGTCTTCTTTCATCTGCTCTTTATCTTCTCTAAGAAGCCTTCTGGATAAGGTATGGATCTCTTTGATCTTCTCCTTGGCCGTCAAAAACTTCGCTACCAGATGGAGTCTTGCTTCATAATCTGTCAAGATCTTATCGCATCTCCGGATCATGTCATGCACTGCCTGTCTAGTAATTCCAAACTCAGCTGCAATCTCCGTAGCTGTCATATCATTCAAAATATGTTCGCCATAAATCTCCTTCTGATGCGCGGTCAACAATTCGCCGTAAAAATCATATAATAAATTCTGTTCTACGATTCGTTCCATCTGATACTCCTGTAAAGCAATTTTCCTTTACCAGATGTTAGTTTAGCGAATTTTACCGTCTTTGTCAAGTATTTTTACTTGCACAATGCAATTTTTACTTGAAAAACTCTGGCTTTTCTGTAAAATGAAAAGAGCGATTCTATTTAATTATAAATCAAAAAGAAAGGTTATACAATGATTCAGGCAAATAATGTAACTTTACGTTTAGGAAAACGTGCTTTATTCGAAGATGTAAATATTAAATTCACAGAAGGTAACTGCTATGGACTGATCGGTGCCAACGGAGCAGGAAAATCCACTTTCTTAAAAATTCTTTCCGGAGAGATTGAACCTTCTAAGGGAGATGTAACGATCACTTCCGGACAGCGTCTTTCTGTTTTAAAACAGGACCACTATCAATACGATGATCATATCGTCCTTGATACGGTTATGATGGGTAACCAGAGACTATATGAGATCATGAAAGAAAAAGAAGCTTTATATGCAAAAGAAGACTTCACAGATGAAGATGGTATCCGTGCCAGTGAGTTAGAAGGCGAATTTGCTGATATGAACGGATGGGAAGCAGAATCTGATGCTGCCACTTTATTAAATGGTCTTGGAATTCCTAGTGATATCCATTACACAAAAATGGCTGACTTAAACGGCTCACAGAAAGTCAAAGTCTTACTTGCTCAGGCCTTATTTGGAAATCCAGATATCCTGCTGCTTGACGAGCCTACCAACCACTTAGACTTAGATGCTATTTATTGGTTAGAGGAATTTTTGATCAACTTTGATAACACAGTTATTGTTGTATCTCATGACCGTTATTTCTTAAATAAGGTATGTACTCATATCGCAGATATCGATTATGCGAAGATTCAGTTATTCTCTGGAAACTATGACTTCTGGTATGAATCCAGCCAGCTTCTTACAAAACAGATGAAAGAAGCGAATAAGAAAAAAGAAGAAAAAATGAAGGAATTACAGGACTTTATCGCAAGATTCAGTGCCAATGCTTCCAAATCAAAACAGGCTACTTCCAGAAAGAAAGCCTTAGATAAGATTCAGTTAGATGAATTAAAACCATCCAGTCGTAAGTATCCATACATCAACTTTAAACCAAACCGTGAAATCGGAAATGATGCTTTGGTTGTTGAAAATCTTACAAAGACGATCGATGGCGTGAAAGTCTTAGATAATATTTCTTTCTTAATGAAACCAACGGATAAGATTGCTTTCGTAGGACCTAACACATTAGCTGCTACAACATTATTTAAGATCTTATCTGGAGAGATGGAACCTGATTCTGGTTCTTACAAATGGGGAGTGACTACAACTCAGTCTTATTTCCCAAAAGATAATACAAAAGACTTCAGTCAGGATGAAACGATCGTCGAATGGCTGACTCAGTATTCTGAAGATAAAGATGCAACATTTGTCCGTGGATTCCTTGGACGTATGTTATTTTCTGGAGAAGACGCTTTAAAGAAAGTCGGTGTTTTATCTGGAGGAGAGAAGGTTCGTTGTATGTTATCGAAATTAATGATCAGCGGTGCAAACATCTTACTTCTTGATGAACCTACAAACCACTTAGATATGGAATCTATCACTGCTTTAAATGAAGCATTAAAAGATTTTTCTGGTGCATTATTATTTACTTCTCAGGATCATCAGTTCGTACAGACGACAGCAAACCGTATCATGGAAATTACTCCTAATGGTCTGATCGATAAAGAATGTACTTATGATGAATATCTGGAAAATGATGAAGCTGCCAGAAAACGTCAGGTTGTTGAAATTGAAGAAGACGATGAATAATTTTATGATTTTTAAAAGGAAATTTTGTAATTTAGAATGATCATATTAAAAGAGCACAGAAGGTTTGTTACAGACCTCTGTGCTCTTTATTTATATTTTTATTCATTTTCCTGATCATAAGTATCTAAGAATGAATGTTTCACTCCATCTTTCTTATATGCAATGATCGTCTTTAAGTTGACATTTTCCACACTCTTAAAAATATTGGATTCTACATATGGATTGATCTCTTTCATCTTTGCGATCAGCTGTTTTGTCTCCATCCTCTTAGACTTAGCTACACCATCCGGATTACATGTGGTACAAGTATCTGTAAATTTGCATGCACACTGAATAAAGTGTAATCCGTTATAGTCTCTCCAATGTTTGATATCGTCCTCACGGATCAGATACATCGGACGGATTAACTCCATTCCTTCAAAGTTTGTGCTGTGAAGTTTTGGCATCATTGTCTGCACCTGTGCTCCGTAAAGCATTCCCATAAGGATCGTCTCAATAACATCGTCGTAGTGATGTCCCAGAGCGATCTTATTACATCCAAGTTCTTTTGCTTTGCTGTATAAATATCCGCGGCGCATTCTTGCACACAGATAACATGGGGATTTCTCAATCTCATATACTGCATCAAAGATATCAGATTCAAAGACTGTGATCGGGATATCTAATAATTTGGCATTATTCTCGATGATCTGTCGATTCATCTCATTGTATCCAGGATCCATTACTAAAAACACCAGATCAAAATGAAATTTGTTATGACGTTTTAACTCCTGAAATAATTTTGCCATCAGCATGGAATCTTTTCCACCAGAGATACAGATTGCAATCTTGTCATTCTCCTGTACAAGATCATATGTCTTGATTGCTTTTACAAATTTGGAAAATAACTGTTTGTGAAACTTCTTTCGGATACTCTTTTCGATTTCCTGTGTTCTTGTCAGTTCTTTTTTCTTTCCTTTACCTTCGGCTTCTTTGTTACTCTGCTCTGTTTTCTGATCATTTTCCTGTTCTTCTTTCATCAGAGATAACAGCCAACCCGTGTATCCACCTTCTAAACTCAAAACATCGATTCCTTCTTCTGACAAGTTCTCTGCTGCCTCTTTGCTGAAGATTCCCTTTGTGCAGTATAAAATGACTTTCTTTCCTTGATCAAGATATTCCTTTGCCTGTGCTGCAAGTTCTTCTTCATCTGCTGCCACTACAGCTCCGGGGATCATTCCATAAGATGTGTTTGATTCATCTCTCATATCAAGAAGCTGATAGCTTCCTTCTTCTAACTGTTTTAATTCTTTATATGAAATATTAATATTACTCATGCTTTCAACCTTTCTATCGTATCCTACTATATTTGTAGGGTTCCAATCACTTATTATAGAGAGAAAGCTTTCAAAATACAAGAGAAAATCGTATCATTTTTGCATCAGTTATTGTACACATTATTGATCATAAATCCATATCCGCTCCATTCCACTGGAATATATGTCTGATTTTTATTTTGTATTGCGTAAACTCCTCCACTTCCTGAAATCTTTGTATATGGATTCTTTGCTGATTTAGCTTTTTCATATTGCTGTAATACACTTGCATTTCCAAGCAAATTCTTCTTAAGCCCAAATTCTGATTGTTTTAGATTCAAATATGACAAAAAACCTGACGGTATATCTTCGATATGTTTCGCAATATCTTTCCAGTTTTGCGTATACTCATACGAATACACATCGATTGCAAGAATCTGATCCGTATACGCATCCATGATCATATTAACAGATTTATCTTCCTGTGCTGCATCCGGCACTAATGTCACATACCAAACTAAAAGATTTTTAACATTTGACACAGAAGTTTCCGTATCTGTTGTTGTAGTATTATTTTGTTTTGTAATGTATGTATATAATTTTTTATATGTAACTTTCCAGTCAGAATTCACCCGATAAGAAATCTTCATTTTCTCAAACAATTGATTGATCTGCTTTCTAGCTGTTTTTTCTACATCTCTTCCATCCACTGTTCTTGATGATGGTCTTACTGACACACTCAAAATATGATTATTGATAATTTTTAATTTTTCCAATGTTGTTTGTGTAGATTCCACTGAAATTTCCACCGGATTTAAAGATAAATTCTCACTTTTTCCAAAAGTTTTCCAGTCTGTCAATCTGGACTGAATATTGGGAAAAAAGCAAAAAAGAACCGTCAACAAAAATGCTGTTATAACTAAAAGAACATTTCTAATCTGTCTTCTCATAATGTCCTCCTCCAATGGTTATGATCGCAGTTGTTCCCTTTTCTTCCTGACTGATAAATTCCATATCACCTTTATGAATTCTCACTATTTCTTTACATAGAGCCAGCCCCAAGCCTACTCCTCCTTGTTTTCTTGATCTTGATTTGTCAACCCGATAAAATGCCTCTGTAATTTTATCAAGTTCTCCTTTTGGCATTCCGCAACCTGTATCTGAAACATAGATCTTTGCCCCTTCCTGCGCTGGGCAACACTCAATTGTCAAAATACCTCCCACATTCATGGATTTTAAGGAATTATCGACTAAATTTAAAATCAATGATTTTAAAAGATCTGCTTCCACTTCACAAATCGTTGGCTTAAGATTTAAATTTACTAAAATTTCCTGTTCTTGCAGCCGATACTGCATAGAAGATATCACCTCATGAATCATTGGCACAAGATTTTGTTTCTTCATTTGAAACTCTTGATTTTTTAAAACAAGAAGATTCATTAATTTTAATGATAAATTTTGAAGACGCTTTCCTTCCGAATAAATATACCCACATGCTTCCTTTTGTTCCTCTTCCGAAAGATTTTCAATTCGCATCAAATCTGCATAGCCAATAATCGACGTAAGCGGTGTTTTCATCTCATGGGCAAGACTTCCCATAAATTCTTCCTGATTTTTTAATAGTTGATCTAATTTCATCAATTTTTCTACCAATTGCTCTGTCATATAGTTAAAATTAATTGAAAGTTCTCCAATTTCATCTTTTGTATTTACTGATACTCTGACCGAATAATCACCATCTGCAATCTGTTTTGAAACTTGTGATAATTTTTGCAATGGCCTTGTAAGAATTGATGCAAGAAAATATGATAAGATAATCTCCATTCCTATAACTACCATGAAAATCTTACGAAAACTTATGAGTTGCTGATGCCTTGTTTCATAAACTTCAGAAATATCATAGGAGCCTTGAAACACCATCGTTTCTTTTCCATAAGTGATCTTGCTTGTAATCTGATAAAAAACTTTATTTTTATTTTTAAATATCACAGCCTTCCCTTGTTTGTTCGAAAATCCACTACTGTTTCTAAAATTGTCATTTTTCCGATTATAATAAAGTGGCTGTTTCCACTGTACTACACCATCTTCTTCTTTTAACAAACGAACAGAGCTGTCTCTTAACAATCTTTGTCTGTTTAATCGTTTCAAAACACTTACAAACGTCTGGTTCTGATAAGTATCATCCATCTCATCAATTTCTTTTAACATTCTTAAGATCATCTCATAAGAACCTCTTGCTGATTTCTTTTCCTGTTTTATGGAAGCTTCATAAGAATACTGAATTAAAAGCATTCCTCCAAATCCAAAAGAAAATGATACGATCAGCATTGTCACGATCATTAATTTCCAACGAAATTTCACTTTGCTACCTCCAGACGATATCCCATCTTTGGAACAGATATCAAATAGTTTTCCCATCCAACTTTTTTACGCACTCTCTGTACATGAAGATCAACGGTTCTGCTTCCAGGGACATAATCTCCACCCCATACACGATCATAAATCATTTCTCTAAACAAAACACTTCCTGGATTTCTTGCAAATAACAGCAAAATATCATATTCCTTTTTTGTCAGATTAATATAAACACCATCTTTTAATACCGTTCTTGAATCTGTATCGATTTCCAATCCTAAAATTCGAATCATGCGATCTAGCTTTTTATATCGTCTTAATACAACTTCAATTCTTGCTAATAACTCCATAATCTCAAATGGTTTTACAATATAATCTTCTGCACCAAGTCTTAATCCATTTACTTTATCAGACAATTCTCCTTTCGCTGTGAGAAAGATCACTGGTATATCTAATGGTTTTACATATTCTAAAATTTCAAATCCATCAGCTCCGGGCAGCATAATATCAAGTAAGATCAAATCTGGATATTTCTTTTCAATCATGTCGATCGCAGAAAGTCCATCATATGCACATTCGCAATGATAACCGACCTTTTTTAAACTTAATGCGATCAGATTTGAAATTGCTTTTTCATCTTCAACGATCATGATGTTTACCATATTTACTCTCTCCTTATTGTTATATTTCCTTATTGTTTTCTATCTTTGCTGCCCAAAACCGTTTTTTATCTTAACACTTTTATGCATCAAATTTGCATCAATTCATCTCTTACGTAAAATTTTCATAAATGAAAAAAGGAACAAAAACAGGCACAATTCCTGCTTCTGCTCCTTATTCTTACTCTGACCAAAAATTATACATACTGAATATTGGCTACGCTTGTACTAAACGCATAACTTACCATATTTAATATACTTTTTACAACTGTCGTACAAGCATGCACGATATATCTAATATCTTCTTCCACTGTATGTGCAAGTTTCATATATGAATTATGAATGCTTCGGATATAAGATGTCAATTCTTCTACGGAATCATACGCTACAACTTGTTCTTTAATCTTTAAAGCTTCTTCTGTCTTAAGAAAAGCTTTCATTCCATATTTTAAATCACGCTCATAATAGCAGTGATCTTTTACATTCCCTGGATAGTGGTTGTTATGCGGAAATGTAAAATAGTCCGCAATATAATGAACGATCACACCAAGACGTGCACAGCGTCTCATATTCATTCCTTGTTCTTTATTGTAATTCGCAATAAATTTTGAAATCTTATGTTCAATATCATCAAATGTAATATCAAACTTATGAGGTGTCGTCACAAAAGATGGTCTGCAGTCTGGCCAGATACTTCCTACATAAAATGGCAATCTATAATCAAATACATTATCAAGTTCCATAGAATCCATGATCTGTCCTGCAAGTGAAATATGTGATTTCTTTCTCATATAAATGATACTCCTTATATAGGGACAATATCTGAACTTATCTTCCCTTCCAGATATCGTCATCAACAGTTTTGTTACACCCTTTGATTCAGATTATATATCCTTGTCTGTTAATATGCAACAAAATGGGGAATTCTTTATATTTTTTTAAGATTTCTACTCTATTTTATTTAATCTTCACAATATTTCCGTAATAAATCTATTATCTTTACACTGTTAAACCCTTTTCTCGCAAAATACCCATAATATTTCTGAAAATTTTCCTTTGTAACTGATCCTTTCTGTCGGATTCTCTTCTGTACTTGCTCCTCCAGAACGTCATCTTCTTCGTATTCATACTCATCAAAGATTCGTTCTAAAATCTCTGTGCCAATTCCCTTCTTTCTAAGATCCATCTTGATCTGAATCCTACTCTTAGTCCCTGCCTTATATTCCATATAACGACGTACATATTCTTCATCATTGATATAGCCAAATGATTCTACATATGCAATCGCGCCTTCTGTGATAAATTCTGGAAATTCTGCTCGCATAAGACGATCTTTTAGTTCTTTTCTTGTACGATCCTGATATTTTAACAATGACATAGCTTTCAACTTAGCTCGGTGTAGTAACAGCTTATTCAATTCTTCAAACTCTTGCTGACCAACCTCGTCTTTTTCATGAAATCCTAATCGTCTTACTTCATTATAATAAAGCAGGCAGTACTTTTCTTCATCGAAGAAAAGCCTAACCTGCTTTGTTCCCACTTTATCTAGTTTAGTGATGATCATTATTCTTCTTCAGAAATCTGAGTCTCTGCCTTCGGATCGTTATTGGCATTCTCAGTGTCTTCATCTAATAATCCATAATGAACACGGATTGCATGTTCTACTGTTTCAGCAATATCTGGATGTTCTTCTAAATACTTCTTGCTATTCTCTCTTCCCTGTCCGATCTTCTCTCCATTGTATGCATACCACGCTCCACTTTTATGAATGATATCTGCATCTGCTGCCAAATCTAAGATATCTCCATACTTAGAGATTCCTTTTCCAAACATAATATCAAATTCTGCCTGTTTAAATGGAGGCGCTACTTTATTCTTAACAACCTTAATTCTTGTTCTGTTACCGATCATCTCTCCTGCCTGTTTTAATGTCTCTGTTCTTCTAACATCTAATCGGATAGAGGAATAGAACTTCAGCGCACGTCCACCAGTTGTAGTCTCTGGATTACCAAACATCACTCCAACCTTCTCACGTAACTGATTGATAAAGATAACCGTACAATTAAATTTACTTACAACACCTGTTAACTTACGAAGTGCCTGTGACATCAATCTTGCCTGAAGACCCACATGAGAATCTCCCATGTCTCCATCAATCTCTGCCTTAGGTACTAATGCAGCTACAGAATCGACGATAATGATGTCGATTGCCCCAGATCTTACCATTGTCTCTGTGATTTCAAGTCCCTGTTCTCCTGTATCTGGCTGTGAAATATAAAGGTTATCAATATCAACTCCTATATTCTTCGCGTAAACAGGATCTAATGCATGTTCTGCATCAATAAAGCCTGCAATTCCGCCTCTCTTCTGAACTTCTGCTACCATATGAAGAGCTACGGTTGTCTTACCACTTGATTCTGGTCCATAAATCTCAATGATACGTCCTCTTGGCACTCCTCCAACTCCTAATGCAATATCAAGACTGATCGATCCTGTTGGTGTAACTTCAATTGTACGATCTGCCTGATAATCTCCAAGCTTCATAACAGATCCCTTACCGTAATCTTTCTCAATCTTAACTAATGCTGCATCTAATGCTTTTAATTTCTCTTCTTGTTTCATAATATATGTTATTCTCCTTTAATTTCAAATATTTATCTACATTCTTCTATACTTTGATTCCTGTCTAGAGTATAGCATATCTCCATACTAAAAAACAAGTGTTCGAACGAATATTTGTTCGATTTTTATTTTTTACAATCCTTTTCAAAAAATTCTTCTACTAATGCATGTCTTACCATCATTAATGCACGACATACCGCCATTTGTCTGACTTTCTGTCTGTTCCCATTAAACTGATATTTGCTGACTTTTGTCTTTCCATTGACACTGACACCAATATAAACAAGCCCTGCTTTCTTCTCTGGTGTCTCTCCTCCAGGTCCTGCAAGTCCTGTAATTCCAACTCCGACATTTGATCCTGCCCGTTTTGCAACACCTTCTGCCATCTGTTTTGCAGTCTCTTCTGAAACTGCTCCAACTGTATTTAATGTTTCTTCTTTGACTCCCAGATATTTCATCTTAGCTTCATTTGCATATGTGATAAAACTTTCATTTAAGACGTCGGAAGCCCCTGCGACATTGACTAATCTTGCGGTAAACATGCCAGCTGTACAAGATTCTGCTGCAGCGATCGTATAGTGATGTTTACTCAACATATTGACTACAACATCTTCTAATGTTTCATCTTCTTTTGTTGTAAAGATCTTATGTCCAAATCTTCTGTATAATTCTTCTGTTACTGGTGCTACAAATTTCTTTGCCTCTTCTTCACTTGTCGCTTTTGCTGTCACTCGAAGATGGACTTCTCCCAATTTGGCATATGGGGCAACTGTAGGATTTGTCTGTTTTTCAATTAAATCTTCAATCTCTTCAGCAACCTGGCTTTCTCCCATACAGTCAATTTTCACAATATCAGAATACAGCACTTCTGAACTTAATTCTTTTAAAATTGGCTCTACCTGATCGTGGAACATTGGAATCAATTCACTTGGAGGTCCTGGGAGTAGAACTACTTTCTTTTCTCCTTTTGCATGAATGATCATTCCAGGTGCTGTTCCATTTTCATTGTATAAAACATCACAATCTTCTGGTATCAGTGCTTGTTTTAGATTATTCTCTGTCATGCTTCGATGGCTACTTGCAAAATATTCTTTTAATCGTCTTAGTGCTTCTTCATCTTCTACAAGCTTCTGCCCACATGCTTTCGTTGCAACTTCTTTTGTAAGATCATCTTTCGTTGGTCCCAATCCACCAGATAAGATCAAAATATCAGATCTTTCAAGTCCTTGTCTGATCACATCTTCTAATCTTTCTTCGTTGTCGCCTACTGTTGTTTCAAAAAAAACGCTTATCCCCAATGAGGCTAAGCGTTCTGATAAGTAGGCAGCATTGGTATTCACGATGTTTCCTAATAAAATCTCTGTTCCTACGCAAATAATTTCTGCTGTCATAAATATTGTTCCTTTCTGGATTTAGTTCCCTTCAGATAAGACCTGTTTATTCTTCACTAAATAATCAACTAAAGAAATAATTGTTAAAGCTGTCGCAATCACGATCAATACATTCTCGATCATAACAGCTGTGCTTGTTCCAAGGTCAATGATCAGCATGATGATCATAAACATCTGGAAGTTTGTCTTAAATTTTCCCCAGTAGCTGGCTGCAATAACGATTCCATTGTCAGAGGCAATCAAACGAAATCCACTGATAATAAATTCTCTTGCAATAATGATGATTGCTACAATGGATGATAAACGATGCATTCCAACTAATGCGATCATAGCTGAACTAACTAATAATTTGTCCGCCAATGGATCCATAAATTTTCCAAAGTTTGTTACCAGATTATATTTTCTGGCAATATGTCCATCTAAAAAATCTGTAAGACTTGCTAGAATAAATACAATAACTGCGATCCATTTGCTACAATTCCCTGCATAATCTGTAAGCAAGAAAAATAAGAATACCGGAATCATAAGTGTTCTTAAAATTGTTAACCTATTTGGTAAATTCATAATCTACTTCTCCTATCACATCATATTCTCTACCCTGGGTAATTTTAACATAAACAAAGTCTCCTGTCATCAGTTCTTCTGGAGAATTTATAAAAACGCATCCATCTACCTTTGGTGCATCCATATAAGAACGTCCAACATAGATGTCATCTTCAAATAAATATCCCTCAACCATAACTTTGATCGTTTTACCAACTAATTGCTGAGTGTGTTCATAGGAGATTTCCTGCTGAAGGCTCATCAGTTCATCTCTTCGTGCTTCTTTAACTTCTTCATCAATCTGATCCTCAAATGTCGCTGCCAGTGTGTCTTCTTCTGGTGAATAAGTAAAGACTCCTAAACGGTCAAATTTACATTCTTCCACAAAATTCATTAATCCTTCATGATCTTCTTCGCTCTCTCCCGGGAATCCTGTGATCAATGTTGTACGGATCGTGATATCAGGAATTTCTTGACGAAGTTTCTTGATCACTGCGACCAGATCTTCTCTTGATGTTCTTCTTCCCATTCTCTGTAAGATACGGTTCTCGCTATGCTGAATCGGCATATCAATATAATTGCAGACTTTTTCTTCTGTCTTGATTGCCTCGATCAACTCATCTGTGATTTCTTCCGGATAACAGTATAACAGACGAATCCATTCGATTCCTTCAATCTTGCAAAGTTCACGAAGTAATAATGGAAGCTGTTTTTCTCCTGTTAGGTCTTTTCCATAAAGTGTTGTTTCCTGAGCTACCAGAACTAATTCTTTCACTCCTTCGGATGCAAGGCGTTTTGCTTCATTTAATAATTCTTCCATTGGAACACTTCTAAAATGTCCACGAATCTTTGGAATGATACAATAGCTGCAACGTTTATCACATCCTTCAGCAATCTTTAAATATGCCATATGATTTCCTGTTGTTACAACACGTTCTACTTCTGAGTTGTCTGGAAGGTAATCAATACTTTCGTAATGTTCAAAATGTTCTCCAGCATTCTCTGCCAGTGCCATATTAACTGCTTCCACAATAGAATCATAACTTGTTGTTCCAAGAACAGCATCAATCTCTGGAATCTCTTTTAAAATCTCATCTTTGTAACGTTCTGCAAGACATCCTGTCACAACTAACGCTTTTAAGTTCTGTTCTTTATATTGTGCCATCTCTAAGATCGTATTGATACTTTCTTCTTTAGCATCATGGATGAAACAGCAAGTATTGATCACAATTACATCTGCCTGTGTTTCATCATCTGTTAAAGTGTAGCCATTCTTGGTCAAAAGTCCAAGCATCACTTCACTATCTACTAAGTTTTTATCACATCCAAGCGAAATAAATAATATTTTCATTTCTCTTACTCTCCAAACAGTTTCTTAGATTCTACGCAGTTTTTCATTAACATTGCAATCGTCATTGGCCCAACTCCACCTGGAACTGGTGTGATCGCTGTTGTCTTTGGTGCAACTTTATCATAATCTACATCACCACAAAGTTTGTTATTTTCATTTCTGTGGATTCCAACATCGATAACAACTGCCCCGTCTTTTACATAAGAATCATCAATAAATTTCGGTTTACCAATTGCTACAACTAAGATATCTGCGCGTTTGCAGACCTCTTTTAAATCTTTCGTATGAGAATGGCAGATTGTGACCGTTCCGTTCTCACGTAATAATAACATTGCCATAGGCTTTCCTACGATGTTACTTCTTCCGACTACCACACATTCTTTTCCATCAATTTCAACACCAGATCGTTTTAATAACTGAATTACTCCGGCTGGTGTACATGGTAAGAATCCTTTTTCTCCGATCACCATATTTCCAACACTGACTGGGTGGAATCCATCAACGTCTTTCTTAGGATCGATTGCTAACAACACTTCATCTTCATCTAAATGTTTTGGAAGTGGAAGTTGTACTAAAATTCCATTGATCTTAGGATCTTTGTTGCATTTGTCAACGATCGCCATTAATTCTTCCTGTGTTGTCTCTTCTGGAAGTTCATAGCTTACAGATTCGATTCCTACATATTCGCAGGCACGTTTTTTGTTACGTACATAAACGCTTGATGCAGGATCTGCTCCTACCTGGATTACGGCAAGAGCAATATCTTTTCCTTCTGCTTTTAGCTGTGCTACTTCTTCTTTTACTTCATCTTTGATTTCCTGAGAAATCTTCTTTCCATCAATAATCTGCATTGTATTTCCTCGTCATTTCTTTTAAGCTTTTAAGTATTGTGTTTTATATATTTTTTCTCTTATGGTTTTAGAATAATCCTGTGATAACTCCATCGTCATTCACATCAATTCCTTCTGCTGCTGGTTTCTTTGGAAGTCCTGGCATTGTCATGACATCTCCTGTTAAGGCTACTAAGAATCCTGCACCCGCATTGACATAAATCTCACGGATTGTGATATCAAATCCTTCCGGACGTCCAAGTTTCTTAGGATCATCAGATAAAGAATACTGGTTCTTTGCCATACAGATTGGAAGATGTCCATATCCAAGTTCAGTAAGTCTCTTCTTCTGACGTGCTGCAGCTGCTGTGTATACAACTTTGTCTGCACCATAGATCTTTGTTGCGATTGTCTCAATCTTTTCTTCAATTGTTGTATCTTCGTATGTATATAATGGTTTGTAGTGGCTTTCTTTATTCTCTAATGTACGGAGAATTGCTTTCGCAAGTTCGATTCCACCTTCTCCACCTTTTTCCCATACCTGAGATAACGCAAAATCACAATCTCTTTCTTCGCAGAAATTCTTGATAAATGTAAGTTCTGCTTCTGTATCTGTTGCAAACTGGTTTAATGTTACAACAACAGGGACTCCAAATAATTTTAAGTTCTCAATATGTTTCTCAAGGTTTACGATACCTTTGCTTAATGCGTCAATATTCTCCTCTGCAAGGTTATCTTTTGCAACTCCACCATTGTATTTTAACGCACGTACAGTTGCTACTAATACGACTGCATCTGGATGAAGATCTGCCATCTGACATTTGATATCCATGAATTTTTCTGCTCCAAGGTCAGCTCCAAATCCTGCTTCTGTGATCGTGATATCAGATAATTTTAATGCTAATTTTGTAGCCTGTACACTGTTACATCCATGTGCGATATTCGCAAATGGCCCACCATGTACAAAAGCTGGTGTATGTTCTAATGTCTGGATCATATTTGGTTTTAAGGCATCTTTTAACAATGCTGCCATTGCTCCAACTGCATTTAAATCTTTGGCTGTGACTGGTTCACGATCCATATTGTATGCAACAATGATCTTTCCTAAACGTTCTTTTAAATCTGCCATGTCATTTGCAAGACAAAGAATTGCCATGATCTCAGATGCTACTGTGATCACAAAATGATCTTCACGAACAACTCCATCTACACGGCGTCCAAGTCCGATGACTGTATTTCTTAATGCACGGTCGTTCATATCGATACATCTCTTCCATACAACATCTCTTGTATCGATATTTAACTTGTTCCCCTGCTGGATATGGTTATCAAGCATTGCTGCTAATAAGTTGTTCGCAGATGTGATCGCATGGAAATCTCCTGTAAAATGAAGGTTTAAATCTTCCATTGGTACAACCTGGGCATATCCACCACCTGCTGCTCCACCTTTGATACCAAAACAAGGTCCAAGAGATGGCTCACGAAGGGCACAGATTGTTTTCTTTCCAAGTTTATTTAATGCCTGAGATACCCCAACACTTGTTGTTGTCTTTCCTTCTCCTGCTGGAGTTGGGTTGATTGCTGTTACAAGAACAAGTTTTCCATCTTCATTATCCTTTACTTCATCCATAAAATGAGAATCAAATTTAGCCTTGTATTTGCCATATAATTCAAGGTCATCTTCTTTGATCCCAATATTTGCTGCAACTTCTTTGATTGGTAATAATGTAGCTTCCTGTGCGATTTCAATGTCTGTTTTCATAATGGTTTCCTTTCTATAGATAATCTTCTTTGTATTGTTCAAATTGTTCTTCACTCATAAGAACTTTCCTTGGCTTGGTTCCTTCTTCTTCTCCGACGATTCCCGCTTCGCATAACTGATCCATCAGTCTTGCTGCCCGGTTAAAGCCGATCTTGAAAACTCTTTGAAGGCTTGCGATCGAAGCCTTGTCTTTATCAATAATAAATTTGGCTGCATCCTCAAAATATTCATCCCTCTCCTGCGATGTCGCTGCTTTCACTGCAGCTGTCTGAATCTTTTCCTGAATATCTGCACCATAGTTGTCTTCTACGTTGTTCTCTTCTTTTAAAAATTCTACAACCTTGCCGACTTCTTCATCACTGATAAATGCACCTTGCACACGGATTGGTTTCTGATATCCGGATGGGTAAAATAACATATCACCCTTTCCTAATAACTTTTCAGCACCATTCATATCAATGATAGTTCTTGAATCAACTCCCGATGATACCGAAAATGCGATTCTTGAAGGTACATTTGCCTTAATAAGTCCTGTGATAACGTTAACAGAAGGTCTCTGTGTTGCAATGACCAGATGGATTCCTGCGGCTCTGGCAAGCTGTGACAAACGCACGATTGCATCTTCTACTTCCCCTGGTGCAACCATCATAAGGTCTGCAAGCTCGTCTACGATAATTACGATCTGTGGAAGTTTCTTAAAATCTTCGCCTTCCATACCATTCTTAATCGATTCCTCTACCTTCTCATTGTAACCTGTTAAGTTTCTTACATTAACTTCTGCAAACTTCTTATATCTCTCTCCCATCTCCATCACAGCCCAGTTTAATGCACTCGATGCTTGCTTTGGATCAGTAACGACTGGAATCAATAAATGTGGAATTCCTTGATATGCACTTAATTCTACAACCTTTGGATCGATCATGATCAGTTTCACTTCTTCTGGAGTTGCTTTGTATAAAATACTCATGATCAAAGTATTGATACAAACCGACTTACCAGAACCTGTCGCTCCCGCGATCAATAAATGAGGCATCTTAGCAATATCTGACACGATTACCTGCCCTGCAAGGTTCTTTCCTACCGCAAATGCTATCTTTGATCTTGCCTGTGCAAATTCCTGATTCTCGATCAGGTCTCTGAACATGACCATCTGGTTTGTCTTATTCGGAACCTCGATTCCGATTGCCGACTTTCCAGGAATCGGTGCTTCAATTCTTATATCAGCTGCTGCAAGGTTTAATTTGATATCATCTGCAAGATTAACGATCTTGCTCACTTTCACACCCTGTTCCGGATGTAATTCAAACTGTGTAACCGATGGTCCACAGCTAATATTGGTAATTGTAACATGAACTCCGAAATCTTCCAATGTTTTTTGTAGTTTTTGTGCTGTCTGCCGTAGTTCTTCTTTATTATTATTCGATGTTTTCTTCCCTTTTTCTAATAGAGATACTGGTGGAAACTTATAATCTCCTTCTCTCGTCCGAACTTGCGGAAGAATCTCTACTGGCTTGATCCTTATTTCTTTGTCTTTATTCACCAATGATCTCTTTGATGCTTTTGGCTGTACTGGTTCCATTGGTTCTATTGATCGTTCTTCAACTTCTGGAGCTGGTTGTACGATCAAATCATCAAAATCTTTTTGCATCTGAACTGACGCTCTTGGTTCTTCCTCCATCACAGGCATCGGTGAAGCTTCTGATGGTTTGGGTCTTCCTAATCTAAGATCTGGAATATTCAAAGAACGTTTCTTCTTCAGTTCTGATCCTTTCGATTCTTTTTTCCCCTTGACTCGTTGTTTTTTCACTGCTGTTCTTTCTTCATCTTCTTCGATCATAAAGAAATCCACGGCCTTTTTAAGAAAACTAAGGAGTGAGCGTTCCGTTACAAGGATCACTGAAATGATAGATACCAACATTACGACTAAAACACTTCCTGCTCCACCAAGTTCCTTATAAAGAAATGAACCGATCAATGCTCCTATAAATCCTCCACCACGATGCGTTCTTCCACTAAATAAAAATGCCGAATAGGCATCTTTTACTTCAAATACCATTTGAAAAATTGTAGAAATCATGCACAATAGTAAAATCGTAAAGCAAACTTTCTTTATCGCAAGGCTACTATAATCATTTGAAATTAGAAGGATCACTAATAAAAACGCTACAATCGGAACAATATAATATGTTGTTCCAAATGCCCCGAAGAAAAATGTACTAATACTATTTCCTATATATCCACATATCCCAAAATTGCTTAAAAATAAAAAAATGAAAAGAGCAAAAACAACTAATACTGCAATCTCTTTGTAAAATGGTGCAAAATCTTTTTGTCTTTTGCGTGTTCGTTTCTTTGCTGCAGAGGACGTCTTTCTCTTTCTCGTTTTCTTTGCTGCCATAGAAATTGTTACCTCTCTTGCTGTATACACTTTGTATACATAATCTGCGTATTTTCTTATTTTACAATTAAATATCAAAATACGCAAGTCCAACCATAGAAAAAGGAAAATGTATTCCTCTTCCATACATTTTCCTTTTTCTTTTCACATTTAATATTGTGCTGTTTCTGGTGGGACAAAGCTTTCCGCTTCTTTCACAAATTTCTTCACTTGAATTCCTGCTTTTACAACTGGAATATTTGTACCTGCTCCTGCTACACATCCACCCGGACATCCCATTCCTTCGATCAAATAGCCATTTTTCTTTCCTGCCTTTGCTTGTAAAAGCATTTTTTTGCATTCTGCAAGTCCTTCTACATGATCGATCTTTACTTCTGTTCCAGGATAATATTCATCAATACATGCTTTGATCGCTCCGGCAACTCCACTTGCAACTGCATATCCACGTCCTGCTCCAAATGCATCATTTAATTCTTCTTCTTTATCATACGTATTAAAATCAATTTCTTTAGCATCAAACATTCCTGCCAACTCTTCAAATGTGATTACAAAGTCAACCTCACTTCGAACAGTTCGTCTTGATGCTTCGAGTTTCTTTGCAACACATGGTCCTACGAAAACAATTTTAGCATTCGGTGATGCGATTCTTGCCGCTCTTGCTGTTGCAACCATCGGAGTTAATGCATTTGAAATCTCATCGATCACCTCTGGGAAATACTTCTTTCCGAGCATAGACCATGATGGACAACACGATGTCAATAAGAATGGTAATTTCCCTGTTACCACACTATGAACATAATGTTTCGCCTCTTCCAATGCTCCTGCATCCGCACCAACCGCAACTTCCCATACATCTGCAAATCCAATATCAAGAAGTGCTGCTTTAATTTTATTTGGCGTCGCTTTTGGGCCAAATTGCCCGACAAATGCTGGAGCTAAGATTGCAATTACTTCCGAACCTTCATTCATTGCCTTGATCAACTGATAAATCTGAGATTTATCTGCAATTGCCCCAAACGGACAATTTACCATACACATTCCACAGGAAACACATTTATCCGGATTAATCTTAGCCCTTCCTGCATAATCTGTTTCAATTGCTCCAACTCCACATGCATTTGCACAAGGACGTCTTCTTTCATAAATCGCACCATATGGACAAACTTTCTTGCATTGCCCACATTTAATGCATTTTTCCTGATCAATATAAGAGTATCCTTCTTTAAAACTAATAGCTTTCTTCGGACAGACTTCCATACATGGATGTGCCATACATCCCTGACACTGTTCACCTACAATAAATGCTTTTTCTTTACATTCGTTACAAGCAGATGGAATGACCTGAAGAAGTGGCGGTTCATAATATTTTTCTGAAATATTACTTTCATCAATTCCTTTGGTGATTCTTGTTGGCTTATCCGCTGGATTTAAAGACATTCCCATTGCAAGCCTCAATCTTTCTCCTACGATCGCTCGTTCTCGATATATACTGTCTCGATATTTTGCAACTTCCCCTGGTACGATCTCATATGGAAGATCTTCAAGATCCTGTAAATTTTTTTGTTCATAACCAAATTTTGCAATCTCTTTGAAAATTCTTCTTCTGACATTCCGAACCGGTGTCTCTATTCCTCTCATGATGTTTCCTCCTTTTATGATGTTTCGACATGGTTTGTGTTTTTTTTAACATACTTGTTATTCTTATCATACACCAAAACAGGAATATCATAAAGCTATTATCTGTTTTTTATTCAAATTTTCTATTTATTTTTAGATTGATTTATTTTTTCAATCAATTTGTCTGTCGCCTCTTTCATCCCACCCATTTCATCGATCAGACCTTCCTGCACTGCTTTTTCTCCTGAAAGGATCGTACCAACGTCTTTTACCTGCTGTCCGATGTGAAGCATCAATTCTTCCACTCTTTCCTTTCTCATCTTACAATGATCACTAATAAATGTAGTAATGCGATCCTGAATCTTTTCAATATTACGATAACTTTGAATCACTCCGATAAACGTCCCAGAACTTCTCACTGGATGAATCATCATTGTTGCACTTTTTACAATAAATGAATGATCTGCAGCTACAGCAAGTGGTACTCCAATCGAATGGCTTCCTCCAAGAACAAGCGATACGGTTGGTTTCCCAAGCGATGCAATAAGCTCTGCGATCGCAAGTCCACATTCTACATCTCCGCCAATCGTATTGATCAAGATCAAAATTCCTTTAATACTTTGATCCTGCTCTGCCTTTGCAAGAAGTGGAATCATATGTTCATATTTCGTTGTTTTTGCATTCTGTGCAGATAGCTGATGACCTTCAATTTCACCAACGATCGTCATGATCAAAATTCCATTTTCCTGTAACTGTCCAAATTGTTCTATTTCTTTTGTTTCATTATCTTTCATACTAAATTTTACCTTTCCATATTATATTTCTATATAAAAAAAGAAGGAAGTGTCTTCTTACTTCCTTCTTTAGTATGAAATCTAATTTAATTTCTATTCATCAATCTCAAAAGAAATTAACAGATCTTCTTGATTTACCTGTTCTCCTTCTTTGACATAGATCTTATCAACCTTACCATTAACTGTAGAAACAACTGTTGTCTCCATCTTCATGGCTTCGACTGTCATCAGTGGCATGTTCACTGTAACTTCATCACCTTCATTGACAAGAACTTTACCAACTGTTCCTGGAATTGTTGATCCAAGATGTGCTGGATTTGATTTATCTGCCTTGACTCTTCCGTCTGTCTTAACCTCCAAGTTCTTATCAAGGACTTTGATCTCACGGATAGATCCATTAACTTCAAAATCTAACAGACGATATCCATCTTTATCTGGCTCTGTCATATCAATAAATTTGATGATCAGATCTTTTCCTTCATCTAATCTTAGGGTTGTTTCTTCACCTTTTCTTAATCCATAGAAGTATACATGACTTTCAAGTCCTGTTACATCGTTATAAGCCTCAAAATGTCTGCAATAATCTTCATATACTTTTGGATATAATGCATAACTTAATACTTTCTGGCTTAAAACATCTGGATCTTCCATATTATCCATATAGAAGTTTTCTTTTAATCCCTTTGCAATATAATCAAAATCTTCATCTGGTAATAAGCTTCCTGGACGTACACTGATCGGTTTCTTATCTTTCAATACGATCTTCTGTAATTCTTCTGGGAATCCACCTTCTGGCTGTCCGATCATACCTTCAAAATATTCTACTACAGAATCTGGATAAGATAAATCTTTACCAGCTTCTAGGATATTATCTTTTGTTAATCCATTCTTGAACATAAAGATTGCAAAGTCTCCAACCACTTTAGATGATGGTGTTACTTTGACGATATTTCCAAGTAAATGGTTTGCATCTCTATATAATCCTTTGATCTCTTCAAAGTCATCTGCTGCACCCATTTCTTTCACCTGAGCTAACAAGTTAGAATACTGTCCACCTGGAATCTCATATTTGTAAATCTCTGTGTTTGGTGCATCCATTCCGCTCTCAAACTGTTTGTAGATTGGACGGATTCTTGCATAGTACTGGCTTAATTCTGTTAATTCATCTGTATCAAGTCCTGTATCACGCTCTGTTCCTTTTAATGCTTCTACTAAAGAGTTCATACATGGATTACTTGTCATAGAACTCATAGAACCGATCGCACAGTCAGCGATATCAAGTCCTGCTTCAGATGCCATCAGTAATGTACTCACACCATTTCCTGTAGAATCATGCGTATGCAGGTTGACTGGAATGTTTAATTCTTCTTTTAACGCACTTACCAGTTTCTTCGCTGCATATGGTTTTACAAGACCTGCCATATCCTTGATCGTAAAGATATGTACACCTAAACTTTCTAATTCTTTGGCTTTCTTTACATAATAGTCTAATGTATATTTTGTCTCGTTAGGATCTGTGATATCTCCTGTGTAACAGATCGTTCCTTCTACAATCTTACCTGTCTTTAATGCAGTTTCAATCGGCATTTTCATATTCTCAACCCAGTTTAAGCTGTCAAAGATACGGAATACATCGACACCTTTTTGAGATGCTTCATTGATGAATTTCTTAACAACATTATCTGGATAGTTACTATATCCCACAGCATTGGATGCACGAAGTAACATCTGGATCAGTGTATTTGGCATATGCTGTCTTAATAATTTTAATCTCTTCCATGGAGATTCTTTTAAGAAACGATAAGCTGTATCATAAGTAGCTCCACCCCAAGCCTCTACAGAGAATGCATTCTCCATAAATGCGTTTGTCGCATCAGAGGCTCCAACTAAGTCTTTTGTTCTCATACGTGTAGCCATTAAAGACTGCTGTGCATCACGCATGGTTGTATCTGTGATCAATAATCTCTTCTCATTTAACAAACTCTGTGTGAAGTCTTTTGCTCCCATCTCTAAGAACTTATCTCTGGAACCATATATCTTCTTCTCTGTGTCATATTTTGGAAGAGTTCTTGCCTCAAAATCTGGTTTATCAAGAACTGCTTTCTGTACATTAACCATTTTATTTCCTAAGAATTCAAGGATCTTTGTTGCTCTGTCCTGGCTCTCTGGAAGTAAGAATAATTCTGGTGTATCTTCAATAAATGTTGTATAGCATTTTCCTTCACGGAATGTCTCATGGTTTAATACGTTGATCAGGAATGGAATGTTTGTCTTAACTCCACGGATACGAATCTCTTTTAATACACGGATAGATTTATCAACTGCTCTTCCAAATGTACGATCATGAGAAATAGCTTTTACTAATAAGCTGTCATAGTATGGTGTGATCTCAGCTCCTGCATATGCGTTACCACCATCTAATCGAATTCCGTTACCAGCCCCAGAACGATATACTATGATCTTACCTGTATCTGGCAGGAAATTATTCATTGGATCTTCAGTTGTGATACGTGTCTGAATAGAATATCCATTACATTTAACATCTTCCTGAGAACCAATTCCGATTTCTTCAGAATCTAAAGTATATCCTTCTGCCACAAGAATCTGTGTCTGTACGATATCAACACCTGTTACCATCTCTGTGATCGTATGCTCTACCTGTACACGAGGATTCATTTCAATAAAGTATGCATTATTATTTGCATCTACTAAGAACTCTAATGTTCCGGCATTAGAATATCCTACATGCTTTGCAAGACGAACAGAAGCTTCAAAAATCTGTTTTCTTACTTCATCTGGTACACTAAATGCTGGAGCATATTCTACAACCTTCTGGTGTCTTCTCTGTACAGAGCAATCACGGTCAAATAAATGAACCACATGTCCATACTGGTCACCAATGATCTGAACCTCGATATGTTTTGGACTCTCTAAGTATTTTTCAACGAAAATCTGATCATCTCCAAATGCCTTCTTGGATTCATCCCTTGCTTCTGCATATTCTTTTGGCATCTCTTCTGCTGAGTGAACGATACGCATTCCACGTCCTCCACCACCATTAGAGGCCTTTAACATCACAGGATATCCAACCTGGTTCGCAATCTCAGTCACTTCTTCTAGTCCGTGAACCGCATGGTCTACACCAGGAATGATTGGCACATCAGCTTCAATTGCCATCTGTTTAGATGAAATCTTATCTCCCATTCTACGCATTAAGCTTGAAGATGGCCCGATAAATGTGATTCCATTCTTCTCACAGGCATCTACAAAATCTGGATTCTCTGATAAAAATCCATAACCTGGATGAATTGCATCTACGTTCTTTTCTTTTGCAATACGAATGATCGTATTGATATCAAGATATGCATCGATTGGTCCTTTGTCCGGATTTAGCTGATAAGATTCATCAGCTTTGGAACGGAATAAGGCATAACGATCTTCTTTTGAATAGATACCAACCGTTGTAATTCCAAGTTCATTCAAAGCTCGGAAAACTCGGATCGCAATCTCACCACGGTTTGCAACCAATACTTTTTTAAACTTCTTTAATTCCATGGTCATAACTCCTTTTCGAGGTTTATCTTTTTAAAAAAATGTATTTTTAAAAATGATTATATCGCAAAACGTCTTTTTTTACAATACTTGTATGAAAAAAGAATCCTGATTTATAAAAATCAGGATTCCTTGATAAAAATCTTATTCTTCTGTTTTTTCTTCTTCGTTAGCTAATGCTTTCATGCTTAAGCTGATCTTCTTATCATCTTTCTTGAAGTCAACTACTTTAGCTTCGATTTCCTGTCCAACGCTTAATACGTCAGATGGTTTGTCGATATGTTCTTTTGCAATCTGAAAAACGTGAAGAAGTGCATCGATTCCTGATTCTAATTCAACGAATGCTCCGAAATCTGTCATACGTGCAACTTTACCAGTTACAACACTTCCTACTTTGTATTTCTCTTCTGCTTTTAACCATGGATTTTCTTCTGGGAATTTTAAGCTTAATGCAATCTTTTCTCCCTGAATATCCTTGATCAGAACTGTTACTTTATCTCCAATATTGAAGACCTTCTTAGGGTTTTCAACACGTCCCCAAGACATTTCAGAAATATGAAGAAGTCCGTCTGCTCCACCTAAATCGATGAATGCACCGAAGTCTGTTACATTCTTAACTACTCCTTCTACTTTCATTCCTGGTTCGATCTTCTCGAATAATTCTTTCTGTTTTTCTTTCTTAGCAGCTACTAATAACTGTTTACGATCTCCGATGACTCTTCTCTTACGAGGATTGAACTCACTGATAACGAATTCGATTTCCTGTCCTTCATATTTCTTTAAGTCTCTTTCGTAAGAATCAGAAACTAAGCTTGCTGGGATGAATACACGAGCTTCGTCGATCAGTACGCTTAATCCACCATCTAATACCTGAGCTACAGGTGCTTTTAAGACTTCTTTGTTCTCGTAAGCTTCTTCTAAACGTTTGTTTCCTTTTTCAGCTGCTAATCTCTTATAAGTAAGAAGAACCTGTCCTTCTCCATCATTCACTTTTAATACCTTAGTCTCCATAGTATCACCAACTTTAGCAACAGTTGTTAAATCTACGTTGGCTGAATCATTAGAGTATTCACTTCTTGTTAAGATACCATCTGCTTTGTATCCGATGTTTAAGATGATCTCATCTGGTTTCACATCGATAACTGTACCTTTCACTACCTCTCCGTTGTGAATTGTCACAAAACTTTCCTCTAATAATTCTTCAAAACTCTTTTCTGTCATGCTAGCATGAACCTCCTTGATAATTTTCTGTGGGGTTGAGGCCCCCGCTGTAATACCTACCTTACCAGTCGATTCAAAAAGTTTCAAATCCAGGTCTCTAAGTGTCTGCACAAAAAAGGTGTTCTCACACTCTTTCTTACTAATCTCATATAACTTCTGGCTGTTGGAGCTTTGCTTATCTCCGATCACAACCATTGCATCTACACCCTTAGCGATAGACTTTGCTTCCAGTTGACGCTCTTCCGTGGCATTACATATTGTATTACATACTCCTATATCATAACCCTTTTTATTCAGAATTTCAACTAAATCTTGAAATTTCTTGTAATTAAATGTCGTTTGTGATACAAGAGTGGTTGGCTTATTAAGATCAATTCCATCAAGCTGACTTGCTTCTGAGATGATATGTACTTCTCCAGTACACCATCCTTTAATTCCCTGAACTTCCGGATGCTGCTCACTTCCAACAATGATCACCTGATTGCCATCGTTGCCTGCTTTCTCTACAATCTTATGGATTTTTCTTACAAATGGACATGTCGCATCAACTAATTCTAATCCTTTTTTATAGATCAGATCATAGATCTCTCTTGCAACTCCATGAGAACGGATGATCACAGTTCCTTCTTCCAAAGCTTCTAATTCTTCTCTGGAATTGATCACTTCCACACCCTTTTTCTTCAGGTCATTGACAACCTCTGAATTGTGAATGATCGGTCCGTATGTGTATACATTTTTCTTCCCTGCTTCTTTGTAAACCGTATCAACCGCACGCTTCACCCCGAAACAAAATCCTGCTGTTTTGGCTAAAATAACTTCCATCTTTACCCTCACTGTTTGTAAATGAATCTTTGCAAACGCAATTATTTTACTTTCTCAAATTCCGCAACGATCGCATCGACAACTTCTTCGATCGTCATATCAGAAGAATCAACAAGCACTGCATCGTCTGCCTGTTTTAGGGGTGCGATCTCTCGTTCCATATCCTGACGGTCACGGATGATGATATCTTCTTCAATCTTATTAAAATCCGCTTTCACGCCTTTTTCTACTAACTCTTTGTAGCGACGCTCAGCTCTTACTTTGGATGATGCTGTTAAATAAATTTTCAAGTCTGCATCTGGCAGTACATTGGTTCCGATATCTCTCCCGTCCATTAAGATATTGGCTGTCTTGGCAAGATCTCTCTGAAGATCCAGAAGTGTTGCGCGAACCGTCTTATAAGCAGATGTTTTAGAAGCCATATTTCCAACTTCTTCGGTGCGTATCAGACCATTTACATTCTCCCCATTTAATAATACTTGCTGCACCCCATCTTCATAATTGATACTTACATGAATATCTGGGCACGCTTTATTGATTGCTTCTTCATTTTTTGGATCGATCTCGTGTCTGATAAAATAAAGTGCCATAGCACGATACATCGCCCCTGTGTCTACATAAATAAATTCTAGTTTCTTTGCAATTGTTTTTGCAATCGTGCTTTTCCCTGCTCCCGCTGGTCCGTCAATCGCAATACTGTACATTACCTTTTCCTCCTGATCTGCTTCTTGATATACTAATTCATTCCTGCAAGATAGCCTGTTGACCATGCGATCTGTAGATTAAATCCACCTGTAACCGCATCAAGATCTAAGACTTCTCCTGCAAAATATAATCCTTTGACTTTCTTTGATTCCATCGTTCCAGGATCTATTTCTTTCACATTAACTCCACCCTGTGTGATGATCGCTTCTTTAAATCCTCTGACTCCAGTGATCGTAAGTTCAAGACGTTTTAATAAAGAAACCAAAGTTTCTCTTTCTTTCTTCGTGATCTCATTAACTTTCTTATGTTCTGGAATTCCTGATAATTCTACGATAACAGGTATCAGCTTTTTCGGCAAAAGATTATCCAAAGAATTTACAAAATCTTTATTGAGTGCCTTGTTGAAATCTTTTAATACTCTGTGATCTAATTGGTCTTTATTAAGTGCCGGTTTCAGGTCAATCATAAATTTTAATTCTTTTCCTTGATATTTTCCGATATAACTGCTGGCACTTAAAACAACCGGTCCACTAATTCCAAAATGCGTAAAAAGCATTTCTCCAAAATCTTCATAAATCTTTTTGCCATCTGCTGTCATCTTCACTGCGACATTTCTTAAGGACAATCCCATTAGCTGTTTGCAGAAATCTTCTTTAATCTCAAATGGCACAAGTGCCGGGGTAAGTTTTGTCACTTTATGTCCTGCTTTTCTTGCAAAATCATACCCATCACCCGTAGATCCTGTTGTCTGATAGGACATACCTCCTGTTGCAACAATGACTTTATCAGCCTTCACCGTGTCTCCAGATGCCAATCTAACTCCTGTTACAGTTCCGTCTTCACTCAGAATCTTTTTAACTGTTGTATTTAAATAAATATCAACATTCTCTTTTCTAAGCCCTCTCTGCAATGCTGCAATAACATCCGAAGAATGATCGGATACTGGAAATACTCGGTTTCCTCTTTCTACTTTGAGCGGGCATCCAAGCTCTTCTAACAATTCCATCATTGCATTATTCGTAAATGAATAGAAACCACTGTACAAAAACTCTTTATTCGTTACGACATGATCTAACAATTCTTCGACCTCACAGGCATTTGTCACATTACAGCGGCCTTTTCCTGTGATAAATATCTTCTTTCCTAATTTTTCATTTTTTTCGTATAAAGAAACATCGTTTCCACATTTTGCTGCCTGATATGCAGCCAGCATGCCAGCAGCACCGCCACCGATAATGATTACTTTCATAGGTTACTTCCTTCTATAATGTAATATTAAAACTCGATTTCAGCTTTCTTTCTTGCAGTCTCAAGTACTTTCACAACCGCAACTGTCTCATCCAAAAATTCTTTTGCCGTCTCATAATCTTTTTCATCAATGACTCTTGCAAAATCTGTAAATTCCTGTGTCATGCGGTGGTAATGCTCTGGAGCCTTATAATCTTCTGTGATCGTTGCACGAACCATCGCTCCTGCTGCATCTTTTACTTTTTCTTTGATATTTTCATCTGCATAAACCGTCTTTAATTCAGAAGCAATGTTTGGTTTAGAATCTACTTTCATAAAACCTTTTTCACCCTGAACACAGACATATCCTGGACTATCTGAATCTTTACTTCCTGTACAAACCGCACTGAATCCATCATATTCCATCACAAGTGTTCCTGATGTATCAATTCCATTTGGTCCGATATTTGGATAATATGTCGCATCCTTTGGCTCTCCAAATAATCCTACACAATAATGAATATTATAGACGTTGATATCATATAATGAACCTCCATAATATGCAGGATCAAAAGAATGTGTGATATCTCCTTCTAAATATGCATCGTAACGGCTGGAGTACTGAGAATAATTGCACAGTGCCATACGAATATTTCCTAGTTTATTTAAGTTTTTCTTCATCTCATAGAACACTTCATTGTGAAGTACTGTAATTGCTTCAAAAATAAATAATTTCTTTTCATTTGCGATCTGTGCCAGTTCTTTGGTTTCCTCATAAAACCCAGTAAATGGTTTTTCAAGAATTACATTTTTTCCTGCTAATAATGCCTGTTTCGCATATGGATAATGGGCACTGTTGACCAAGCCAATGTAAACAGTATCAGCTTCTGTCTTTTTCAATAACTCTTCATAGTCTGTGTAGACTTCTTTGATCGCATACTGTTTTGCAAGTTTTTCTGCCTTATCCCTGCTGTGAGGTCTTGCAAAAACTGCCGTTCTCTCAATTGTTTTCACTGGTTCCATTGCAAATAATGCATCTTCGATGATCTTTCCTGTTCCAATCAGTGCAAGTTTCATAAGGGTTCCTCCATTTCTTATCTTTAAAATAATACCTCAATACATTTTATCATAAATTCTTCTTATGGATGAATAAACATAGCATCCCCAAATGAGAAGAATCTGTATCTTTCTTTAACTGCGATATTATAAGCATTTAAAATATGTTCTCTTCCAGCAAGAGCAGAAACTAACATTAATAATGTAGATTCTGGCAGATGAAAGTTTGTGATCAGTCCATCAATTACTTTAAATTTATATCCTGGATAGATAAAGATGTCTGTCCATCCGCTCTTAGCATGGAGTGTCCCATCTTCTTCTGCAACAGATTCCAATGTTCTTGTACTTGTTGTTCCGACAGAAATAACTCTTCCACCATTTTTCTTTGTCTCATTGATGAGTTTCGCATCATCTTCTTCGATTCTGTAAAATTCAGAATGCATATGATGATCTAAGACATCATCTACTTTGACAGGACGAAACGTACCAAGTCCTACATGAAGTGTCACATATGCGATATTGACTCCCATGTCTTTAATCTGCTGCAATAATTCTTTTGTAAAATGCAATCCCGCTGTTGGTGCTGCTGCTGAACCATCATATTTGGCATAAACTGTCTGGTAGCGGTTCTTATCTTTTAACTGATGAGTAATATATGGTGGTAATGGCATCTGCCCAAGTTCATCTAACACTTCTTCAAAAATTCCCTCATATTCAAACTTCACCAAACGGTTTCCTTCATCAACAACATCAATGACTTCACCAACTAATTTCCCATCTCCAAAAGAGATTCTTGCTCCTGGACGTGCTTTCTTTCCTGGTTTTACAAGTGTTTCCCATACATTGTCCTGTTTTCTCTTAAGAAGCAGAACCTCAACTTTTCCACCTGTTTCTTCTTTAGCCCCGATCAGTCTTGCTGGAATTACTTTTGTATTATTTAACACAAGACAATCTCCTGGTTTTAAATAATTTACAATGTTATGGAAGATATCATGCCCGATCTCTCCTGTATTCTTATCTAATGTTAATAATCTGGAACTTGATCTGTCCTCAAGCGGATCCTGAGCGATCAGTTCTTCTGGTAAATCAAATGTAAAATCTGATACTTTCATCTTCTCTGTATCCCTTCTATCTATTTCTTCATTTTTCTAATATTCAAATACATTTTAGTATAACACGAACCACCATGATCCGCAACGCACATCAGATAACCTGATGTGCAAGCCACTTTCTATTTCTAAATCGTACTGTATAAATAATTGCACGAATCGTCCAGTCCGTAAACATTCCGATCCACACTGCGATTGGTCCCATATGGAACACTCTTGCAAGTACCATTGCAAGTACAACTCTGCAAAGCCACATACATAACATGGATGTCGTCATCGTAAACTTCACATCTCCTGCAGCTCTGAACCCATATGGTGGAATAAAAGCCATGATCCATACAATTGGTTTTACGATCGTAATGCATGTTACCATGAAGATGCAAAGTTTAGCACTCTCTGGCTCCATTCCTCCAAAATAAGTGATCGGGTAAGTAAGTCCAAACATTAATAAACACGTAATGATCAACACTACTTCTGCTGCAATAGAAATCTTCTTTATATAATATGCAGCCTCTTCCTTCTCTCCTGCACCAAGGCATTCTCCAACAACTGTCATCAAGCCAATTCCCATTCCAATCGACATGATTCCATTTAAGTTCTCGATGATATTCGTCATTCCCTGTGCTGCGATTGCCGCCGTTCCCATTAAAGATACTGTTGATTGAATTGCAAGTTTTCCAAACTGGAACATTCCATTTTCAATTCCTGATGGTATCCCGATATGTAAAATACGCTTGATTTCTTTCCATTCCGGACGAATTGAAAAATAATCTCTAAGCTGCACTTTCATATTTGGGCTTCTTAATTTATAAAGTACTGCGATCATTGCAAATGCTCTGGCGATCATTGTTGCTGCAGAAGATCCTGCTACTCCAAAATGAAAAATCCATACAAACACTAGATTCAATACGACATTAATTCCATTTGCAATAAATGAAATCTGCATTGGAAGTTTACTGTTCTCCTGTGCTCTTAAAATGCAGGCTCCGTCATCGTACAATGCAATAAATGGATAGGACATTGCAGAAAAAAAGAAATACTTCTTTGCATTCTCCATGACTGCTGGTTCCACCTGACCAAAGATCAAACCAAGAATCTGACTGCTGAATAAATGACATGCAATTGCAATGATCAGTGACATGGCGAATGTAATAAACACTAACTGTCTGGCTGCATTCGTTGCCCTCTCCTTTTTCTCACACCCAAGATAATGTGAACAAACAACCGTACCACCAGAAGCCAATGCAAAAAATGCCTGAACAACCAAAATATTGATGGAGTCCACTAAACTGACCGCTGAAATTGCTGCCGATCCTAAGTTACTGACCACAAGAGTATCTACCGTACCCATAAATGAATTTAAAAGCTGATCTACTGCCAATGGTAACATAAGAGCGATCAGCTTTTTGTTTGTGAAACGTCTTTCTTTCATGCTTTCTTTCTACATCTCTTTTCTGTCTTTATTTTCCTAACCAAAAATATTCCTTTTTCATTTTATAAATCTGATGTTCTTCTGTCAACATCAGAACTTTAATTTTTTATTTTCATACCAAATATATAAAAAAAGGAACACAGAAGACCAATCCGACATGAATTGCTCTCCTGCGCTCTTTTCATATACAAACAATATTCGTAGTTCTTTTTCTATCCTATGATACGTCTCGCACAGATTGGTGTTCTGTAATTTACATTTGAAATCTTAATTCCACCTCTTGGATATGGTGCAGAATTACTTGCATGTACCACCTGACCACCACCGATATAAAGTGCCACATGATTGATACTTCCACCATCTCCGTAAAACACTAAATCCCCAGCTCTTAAGTTGCTTGTAGATACTGCTCTTCCATCCCCTGCCTGAGAACTGCTTGTACGGCTGATGCTGTATCCAAATTTTGCCATGATCTGCTGTGTAAATCCAGAGCAGTCAATTCCCCTTGTTAAACTGTTTCCTCCATAACGATATGGATTTCCAACAAACTGTTGTGCATAACTTGCCATTCTACTTCCTGTCACTGACGAGCTGCTGTATGATACAGAAGCTTTCTTTGTTGTCTGTGCAAAACTTGTTTTTGCAGTTTCATCTCTTGTTTTGGTTGCATGTTTTGCTTGTTCCTTTGCTTTTTCCGCCGCCTGAATCTGTTTCATGGATTTTGCTTTTCCAAAAGAGTATGTTACTTTTGCATAATCTTTTGAGACATATCCTGTTTTACCATCAACTTTGACTTTTGCCCAATCACCGTTCTGCTTCTTAACTTTTAATTTATCATCTTTAGATGCCAATGCAATAATCTTCGATTCCGTAGACGCATTCTTGCGAACTCTTAATGTTTCTGCCTGAACTTTGGCTATTTTCTTCACATTTTGTTTCGCAAAATTCTCAATTTCATCTCCAAAAACAAGATACTGATTTTTTACATACCCTGTAACATTTCCTGATCTTACTTTTGACCATTCTGATCCTCTCTTTAACACGGTTGCAATATTCCCTTTTTTCATTTTTCCTAAGATCTTCGCATTTGTACTTCCTTTTTTTCGAACATTCAATGTCGTTGTAGAATAAATATCTGCAACTGCCTTATTCGCATACTTGCTGTTTGTTATTGTATTGGTTTCTTTTGTCGTATTTTTCTCATCTGCTTTTATATTTCCTGTCGTTAACATACTTGCTACAATCGTAAGCATCGCCATCGATAGTCTCATTTTCCTCGTTATCATAATGTTCCTCCTTTAAATGTTACAATTTTGTTAACTCGAGTATGTGTGTATTATAGCACTTATAGATAGTATGTCAATACTTTTCATTATTATTTCGTAATATTATTGTAATATTTTATTGATTTTTGTAACATTATGTCGATTATATTGATTTAAAATTTTTTATTTCTACTATTTTTCGCATGCAAACAAAAAGAAGGGATGTTATTTATAATCTAATATCGATCATAAATAACATCCCTTCTTTTTAAGTTTAAGAATTGTATCTATATTTAATTTTATAGTTACCTATTTGTAGATAGTTAAAATTTCTTCCCCTACATTACACTCTCCGATATGATTTAATGCAATGCTTGCATATTCTGCATTATTACTTATAACGACTGGAGTTGTCATAACATATCCATCTGCTTTTATATCTTCTAAATCAAACTCACAAATAAGTTCTCCTTTTTTCACTTTCTGTCCGGCTTCTACCTTCATATAAAAACCTTTTCCATTTCGTTTGACGGTATCAAGACCTAGATGAATGAGAACTTCTGCACCTTCCTTTGACTCCATAGCAAGTGCATGCTTGGTGCGGAATACAGCCGCAATAATGCCATCTACTGGTGCATATAATTTTCCTTCTTCTGGAACAACTGCAAATCCTTCTCCTAACATTCCTCCAGAAAATGCTTCATCTCCAACTTCTTCTAACTCAATCACTTTTCCTTTGATCGGACAGGCAATGCTTTCCTGTTTCGTTTCTTCCTCGGAATGTACATTTTCCTTTAGTAACTGTTTGATTTCTTTCTTTGCACGTCTAGTTCTTAAGTAATCTTCAAATTCTGATTTCAACACTGTTACATGTGGACCATAGATAATCTGAATACTGTTACCTCGTTTCAGAATTCCCCTTGATCCCGTTTCCCTGATCATAGCATCATCTACCAGACTTATATCCTTAAGTCCACACCGAAGTCTTGTAACACAACAGTCAATATCTCCAATATTCTTTTTGCCCCCAAGGCCAGCTGCAATTTTCGCTAATAATTCTTCTGAGAAATCTTCTCTGTATTCATATTCAGACTCCTCTTCGAATTCTATTGTTGTTTCTTCTTCTCTTCCCGGTGTCTTAATATCAAATTTCAGGATCAGAAAATGGAACAAAAAATAATATACGATAAAATAGATAATCCCAAGTGGAATTACCATCATCCAGTTTGTCTTTCCCTGTCCTTGCAAGATTCCAAAAAAGAACAGATCAATAAGGCCTCCTGAAAATGTTAATCCCACTGTAATTTTCAGTACATGCATCATCATATATGCAAATCCCGCAAAAATACAATGAATTGCATATAATCCAGGAGCGATAAACAGAAATGTAAATTCCAATGGTTCTGTAATTCCTGTAAGCATTGATGTTAATGCAGCAGAAATCATAAGCCCACCGACAACTTTTCTTTGTTCAGGTCTTGCACAACGATAAATTGCAAGTGCTGCTCCTGGCAGTCCAAAGATCATTAGTGGAAACTTTCCTGCCATAAATCTTGTCGCTTCTACATTAAAATGTGTGGTTGCAGGATCTGCCAACTGAGCAAAAAAGATATTCTGTGCTCCATCAACCATCTTCCCTGCCACTTCCATCGTTCCACCAAGTGATGTCTGCCAGAACGGAAGATAAAATACATGATGCAGTCCAAATGGAATCAATGCACGTTCCAGCACTCCGTAAATAAAAGTTCCAAAATATCCAGAGGCTTTCACAATTCCTCCGAGCGAATACATTAATCCCTGAATCGGCGGCCAGATAAAGAACATTAAAATTCCTACTCCAACATATACAATGGTACAAATGATCGGTACAGCTCTCGTCCCGCCAAAAAAAGACAAAACTTCTGGAAGTTTTATTTTATAAAGTCGATTATGCAGATATCCAACCCCAAGACCAACAATAATTCCACCAAATACACCTAACTGCAATGATGTAATTCCAAGAATCTGGTCAGTTGCTCCCGTATGCATCGTATAAGTATCACCATATAAAGACAACATGGATGAAATTGCTTCATGCATCACAAAAAAAGACAATACCCCGGATAATGCTGCTACAGCTTTCTCTGCCTTCGCCATTCCTATAGAAACTCCCATTGCAAATATTAGTGCAAGATTGTCAAAAATGATACTTCCACAATCGCCTCCCACTTTAAAAATTCCATACAAAACTGTCCCCGGACCCATGATCTTAATCAGATGGTATGTTCGAAGCATTGTTTCATTCGTAAATGATTGTCCAATTCCAAGTAAAAGTCCTGCGACCGGCAGAATGGCAATTGGAAGCATAAATGCACGTCCAACTCTCTGCAGAACATCAAATATTCTTCCTTCTTTTTTCATAAAAACTTCCTTATTAATATATTCTGTCTATAAGATTACAATGTAGAGATCATTATTTCCATTGTACCATCAAAAATAACTTCTTTCTGATCAGAACAAATAACAAAATGATCTCCTTTTTTCACTTTATTTTCTTCTAATGTTCCAGATCCTTCCGTAATACTTACCATCATAAACGGATTGTCATTTTGAATCACATTTTTACCAGTCAACTCATAACGATCAACTTTAAAAAATTCACTATCAACATATCTTGTTTTTATACCATTCTCAAGAGTTGTCTGAAGAAATTCTTTGTTCTGATCTATGTTGGCAGGTACATTTGTTACATCGATTGACTGCTTTACATGAAGCTGTCTTTCATTTCCATCTGCATCTTTTCTATGATAATCATAGACACGATATGTGATATCTGAAGACTGCTGCGCTTCATAGATTAAAGATCCACTACAGATCGCATGTAATGTTCCTGATGGAATGTAGAAGAAATCTCCCTCTTTGATCTTAAATGAATTTAATAGATGTTCATAATCATCATCCTCAATTGCTTTTATAAACTCTTCTTTTGTTTTTGCATGATGTCCCATCACCATTTTTGTTCCTTCATCTGCCTGAAGTACAAACCAACATTCTGTTTTTCCAAGAGAATTTTCATGTTCTTTGGCATAAGCATCATCTGGATGCACCTGTACAGATAAATCATTTTTGGCATCAATGATCTTTACAAGTAATGGAAATTGATTTCCTTCGATATTTCCAAATAATTCTCTGTGATTTTCAAACAGCCAAGATAAAGTTTTTCCTTCGTATTCTCCATCCGCGATTGTACAATCTCCATTCTTATGTGCAGAAATTGCCCAGCACTCTCCTGTGTGATCACTCGGGATCTCATATCCATAAATATCTTTTAATTTTGTTCCACCCCAGATCATTTCTTTAAAAACCGGATTCATTCTTAAAATATGTCCCATAACAGCCTTCTCCTTTTTCATCTTGTAACCAAAAGTTACTTTTGTTTTTTGATCTTCACACTCTTCTTAGATGGCATA
Source organism: Anaerostipes sp. Marseille-Q3525 (assembly GCF_018223505.1). Classification (NCBI taxonomy): domain Bacteria; kingdom Bacillati; phylum Bacillota; class Clostridia; order Lachnospirales; family Lachnospiraceae; genus Anaerostipes; species Anaerostipes sp. Marseille-Q3525. Next base: position 52,054 of record NZ_JAGTTT010000009.1, on the reverse strand, counting down.
AAATTACGTTTTAACACATCAAAGAAGCTTAAAGAACGTACAAGACGCTCGGATGGTATATATTGGTTGATCGCACGCAACACTTTCTTTGGTTCTTTGGACGCAAAAGAATAAGTTCCATTTTTCTTTGTCTGAATCGCGTAACGTGGAATCTTCTTTCCTTTAAACATCACAGATGCGATCACATAATCAACTTCTCCCCATGGAATCTGAATATAATCATTGACATTTCTTGTATTAAAGAATTCAAATCCTTTATCTCCGACCATGATCTTTCCATAGTTTGTAAGTCCCTGATAAGACGTTGCCTCTACTACAACATCGACTCTTGTATTAATTGATTGTGCCATAAGCCCTCCTTCGTTTCATATGTTCTCTTTGTTTATTTTATACAATTTTCTTTGCTTATACAAGATGACTTTTTATCTATTTTATTTATATAAACTTTCTTCTTATATAAGCAAAAAGCCCGGACATCCGGGCCTTTTGTATATGTGCTTGATCATTCTTATAATAATCCAATAACGTGTCCACCGATACCAACGATGAATAATGCGATGATAATGATGATTGGAGAAACGTTTTTCTTTAATAACCACATGCATAACAGTGTTAACAGTAATGGTACAAATCCAGGAATCAGGGAGTTTAAGTTGTCCTGAAGAGTTGTAACCTTCGTTGGATCAAGTGCCATACCGGATGCCTGCTGTGCTAATGCAGTTTTGATTCCTTCAGCTCCTGCTGGAAGTTTAGCCCAATCGATATAAGCTCCTTCACTTAATGTAACTTTAGATACAACTGGAGTAAAGTTGATACTTACCCAACGTTCGATCAATGCACCAAGGACGAACATACCAAGGATAGATGCTCCTTTTGTAACTTTCTGAAGTAATCCACCAGATAAGTCTTCTGTGATCTTTGTTCCTACGTTGTAACCAAATTCCTGTGTATACCACATAAATGCCCAACGGATAACGTTCCATAATACGAAGAATAAAACTGGACCAAGGATGCTTCCACCCATTGCAAGAGAAGCTCCTAAAGCTCCAAGGATAGGTCTTGCTGTGAACCAGAATACTGGATCACCAACACCAGCTAAAGGTCCCATCATTCCGACTTTAACACCCTGGATCGCACTGTCTTCTACAGGTGCTCCGTTTGCTTTATCTTCTTCCAGAGCCAGTGTAACACCAATTACTGGAGATGCTACATAAGGATGTGTGTTGAAGAATTCCAGATGACGTTTTAACGCTGCAATCTGATCTTCTTTGTTTGTGTATAATTTCTTGATAGCTGGGATCATTGCGAAACACCAACCACCATTCTGCATACGTTCATAGTTCCAAGAACCCTGAAGGAAAGTAGAACGTAATGCTACAGATAATCTATCTTTTTTTGTTAATTGAACTTTATTTTCTGCCATTTTTCTTACCTCCTTCTTAATCAATAATCATTTAAAATATCGCCTAATGGGTCACCAGTATTGCTTCCACCGTTACCAGATCCTGCATTCTCAGACAGTTTCAGGTAAATCAGTGCCATAGATACAGCGATAACACCTAATGCGATCAGTGTTAAGTCTGAAACAGCAGCCAGACAGAAACCAATTGCGAAGAAAGGCCATACTTCTTTTGTAGCCATCATGTTGATAACCATTGCGTAACCTACGGCTACGACCATACCACCACCGATGGACATACCATCTGTTAACCATGCTGGCATACTATTTAATGCTGCAGCTACGGCAGATGATGGAATTGCAAGTAATGCTGCTGCTGGGATCGCGATACGGATACCCTGTAAACAAACTGCAATGATATGCCATGCTTCTACACCTTTGAAGCTACCTTTTGTAGCAGCTGCATCCATCTGATGAACACAGATAACGGAAAGTGTACGAACGATCATTGTTAAGAATAATCCTGCTACTGCTAATGGGATTGCTACTGCGATGGCAGTATCAACACCAGCTCTTCCCTGTCCACCTTGAACAAGAATGATTGCAGATGCAACGGCTGCTAATGCAGCATCTGGGGCAACGGCTGCACCGATGTTAGCCCATCCTAAAGCGATCATCTGAAGACTACCTCCAAGGATGATGCAAGGAACAAGCTGTCCGGTTACAAGTCCGATTAATGTACAAGCTACTAATGGCTGATGGAACTGGAATTCATCCAGGACACCTTCCATACCAGCCAGGAATGCAACGATAACAACTAATACCATTGAAATAACTGACATGATAATTCCTCCTATATATTTTTATAAATTGATTATTTAAGTTCTGCTTTCGCTTTCTTAAGCATTTCGTCCATGTTTTCTGGAGAATCGCTTGGTACTTTACGTACGTTAAATGTAACACCTTTGTCGATCAGTTTCTCGAAAGTTTCTACATCTTCTTTACCCATTGCAACGGCTTTTGTTACGACAACTTTACCTGTTGAATGAGCTAATGATCCTAAGTTGATCTCTTTGATATCAACTCCACCTTCGATTGCTTTTAATACATCCTGAGGTGTTTCAAACAGAAGCATTGCTTTTGTTTCACCGAATCTTGGATCTTTTGCTACTTCGATCATCTTCCAGATTGGGATAACGTGAGCTTTTACTCCTGGAGGTGCTGCCTCAATGATCATTCTCTTACGAAGATCATCTTTTGCTACGGCATCAGATACAACAATGATACGGTCTGGGTTTACCATCTTTGTCCATGTTGTAGCCACCTGTCCATGTAATAAACGTGTGTCGATACGAGTAAGACCGATCTTAATGTGACCGTCTCCAAGTACTGTTCCTTCTGGGATTGCTCCCTGAGGTGCTGCTGCAGCAGCTGGTGTAGCTTCTTCTTTCTTAGGTTCAAGAGATTCTGGATAGATTCTCACACCTTCTTTTCCGCTTCCGGAAATCTGAGCTGCAACTTCATGTGCTGTGTCCATTGTCATACGGGAAGCGTATGCATCAATCAACATTGGAAGATTTAATCCAGCAACGATTGCCCATTTGTCCTCATGTCCGGCAATTAATCCGTTAGCCTGATTAAATGGAGTTCCACCCCATAAATCAACCATAATCAGCACTTCATCCTGGTTTTCGAATCCGGCAATGGCATCTTCCATCTGTTTCTTGATGTCTTCTGGTCCCATGCTTGGCTGTAATGTACAAGCCGCAACATTCGGCTGGTCACCAAAAATCATGGATCCAGACTGTAAGATACCCTTGGCGAAATCACCATGTGTAGCAAGAATAATTCCTACCATTTTTTTATTCCTCCTTTTCTATATTTTCATAAGCTAATTAATTATATATTTTATAAGAAATTCTTATAAATAAAAAAACCTGATTCAAATCCGCAAATTCCCATCATCCAAATCTCCCCACAAAAATATATTCACGAAGAAATCCGGACTTTCTGAAAAATCCATGATTCAAATCAAGTTTAGCCTGCATTACCAGTAACAATCCTGATCAACAATATAAACTTTTATCTTGTAGTAACTCGCTTGATATGTACGGTTAAATACATAAGTTCTTCATCTGTAATATCATGATTGCAAGTCTTCTTCACATAGTTCTTAATTTCATCTACGCATTCAATACATTCGTGATACTTATTCCTTATGATCTCCTGGAATTCTGTATCATCACTTCTTACTTCCTTGCCCATATAAACTCTCTGTGCAAAGAACTTTAAATGTGTGATAAATCTCTCATAGAAAACAGATTCCTTATCGATCTGTTCTCCAAAGTGTTTATCCACAATCTTTAAAATATCGTTCACAAGCTTCGTCATCGAAACCATCTCTGTCATATCCAGATCAAGTTCTGCATTCACAATATGTAATGCGATAAACGCTGCTTCATCCTGAGGAAGCGTCACTTTCAATTCTTTCTCGATCATACCGATCGCTACTTTCCCGATCAGGTACTCCTGATAATAAAACTTCTTGATCTCCCATAAAAACGGATTCTGGAACGGCACTCCCATCTCCACTCTCTCAATTGCAAAATTGATATGGTCGGTAAGTGAAATATAAATATTATCATTAATATTCTTCTGTAATGTATCCTTCGCATATTGAATGATCTTATTGCAGATCTTCACTCTCTCGATTGGGATATCAGTTAACATCTCCTGAAAACGCTGTGTCATACCATGGTCTTTCATGACGTAAGTCTTCTCAATCTGACTTGTCTTGATCTCATCTCCCTTATGTTTCTGAAAACCAAGGCCCTTACCCATCAGCACGACTTCTTTATGATTCTTGTCTTCTGAAATTACAATATTATTATTTACAATCTTTGTAATCTGCACAACCTTACCTCATACTCTCCAACGGAAAGACTTTAGTCTTACCAGCTGCACATTTCACAAAAAAAATAAACCGTACTTATATACTTCCACTTTCCCTGCTGTGAAATTCAATAAGTTGGTTTAGCCTGCACTACCAGTAACAATCCTCCTCATAATCTCTTGTTAACTTATGTTTATATTTTAACAAGGTCTTTTTACTTTGTCAATAGAATAATTTAAGATTTTTTTATAATTTGTTTATTCTTTTTAAATAATTATAATTCCTTTTTTACTCTGATAGGAACTATACCACATATTTATTCTCTATGCAATATGTCTTTTTGCATATTTATGATATTTCTTAAAATCCAAATCTCAGATCCTAGAATCCAAACCTTGTACAATCGCTTGAATTATGATATTATGAGGTATCAATTACGAGGTATTAAATTATGTTAAAATTAATTTCCATGATTGGATCGATCATAGATAAAGCACAGCGAGATCACGTAACTGCGTTCTCTGCACAGGCCGCTTTCTTTACGATTCTTTCATTTTTTCCGTTTATGATCGTAGTACTAAGTCTTACAAAGTATTTTCCGATCACACCAAATGATATGATAGAACTGGTTCTTACTTATCTGCCACCCAAATACAGTGGAATGCTCGTACCGATCATAAGATCTTTAAACGGAAAACTTACAACAACTTATATGTCAATCACAATCCTTACTTTATTATGGTCTGCATCGAAAGGAATCTTGTCTATGATGACAGGACTTAATACCATTCATGAGATTCCTGAGAAAAGAAATTATTTTGTTTTACGATTTATTTCAAGCATCTATATCGGACTTTTAGCCATTGCCGTATTATTTGGATTGATCCTTTTACTGTTTGGTAATTCTTTATTGCTTCAATTATATCGATTGGAACCTGTGCTTGAAAACAAACGTGTTTTTTTCGCAGCTATCCGATTTTTACTTGCATTCTTTACATTTATGATTGTTTTCATCATTATGTATCGTTTTCTGCCAAGTGAAAACTTTAAGACAAAGGAAATTCTTCCTGGAGCATTGTTTAGTTCTGCTGCATGGTTAGTATTATCCTTCTTCTTCTCAATGTATTTTGATAATTTCTCTTTTTTCAGTACCATGTACGGAGGACTTACAAGTATCTTACTGACTTTGTTCTGGTTGTATTTTTGTATGATGATGCTTTTTATCGGAGCCGAGATCAATCATTATTTTATATCCCAATCAACCAAAAGCAAGAAACAATCTCATATTCCTTATGAAATCAGATAACAAAGATCCGAGATGCTGCACAACAAACAGTATCTCGGATTTTATTTATATATCTAACTATAAAATAAAATGCCTTGGCACTCCATTCTCATATGGTATTTGCACTTCTCCCTGAATTAGTGGTTTTAAATATGTAAGCAAATCATCTTTAATGTCATTGCCTTCTTCATTGATCCATTCCATCGGTACTTTTTTCTCAAAATTTGCGATCTTAGACAAATCTGCTAATTCAATTTCTACCTGATATGGATCATCACAAATTCTCTTTAATGCAGACATTTTTCCGCTTTCCCCACGGATCGCACTAACCGCTGCAAATGCTCCAAGATTTCTTGATTCAATGATATCTGTTTCGCTTAACATATATCCAGCACATCTTTGAAGAATATTTAATTCTACAGATCTTACTTTGCATCCGATCCTATTACCTACTAAACCTTCTAGATATTTTCCGATTCCAGATAGATATTTATGTCCAAACGCATCTTCTTTCCCAGATTTTGTTTCCTCACCAACATAATGTCCTGTGGCATCTTTCACGCCTTCACTGACTGCCACAATAATATTATTCTCTTTCTCAAGTGCTTTGTTAACGTCTTCGATGAATTTTTCTTCATCAAATACTTTCTCGCACAGATAAATGAGTTGTGGAACTCGTCTTTCTTCTGTTCTTGCAAGTGCTGAAGATGCCGTCAGCCATCCGGCATTTCTCCCCATGACTTCTACGATCGTTACAGATGGTACATCGTATACAAAGCAGTCACACGCAATTTCTGTAAATGCTGTTGCAATAAATTTAGCAGCAGAACCGAATCCAGGACAATGATCTGTCTCTCCAAGGTCATTATCAATCGTCTTTGGTGCTCCCATAACTTTAATATCATCTATGTTATTTTCTTTGCAATAAATGGATAACTTATATACGGTATCCATTGAATCATTTCCACCTGTATAGACAAAATATCCTATATTATTCTTTCTTAAAATGCGAATGATCTCCTCGAATTCTTCCGCATTTTCTTTCGGATCTTTTAGTTTCCAGCGGCATGATCCCAACGCTGCTGCTGGTGTTACAGAAAGCAGATCTCTTTTTTCTTTTGTGTCACACACCTCATCTAAATTTACAAAGTTTTCATTCAGTACACCTTTGATTCCATTCAGTGCTCCATAAACATGTCCCACCTGATTACTTGCAATTCCTGCGTCGATCACACCTGTGATCGTAGCATTAATTGCTGCAGATGGTCCTCCTGACTGGGCAACTAGCATATTCTTCATAGTTTTCTCCTTTATACTTTTATATTTGTTCAAAGTGATTATACATTATCTCATTTGTTCTTTTCAACTTTTTTGAGTGAAATAATGCTCACTCCCCATTTCATTTTTCTTTACGAATTTTTGTCAATCTACTATAATTAATATAAACATGCACTACTGATAATTTTTACAGTGCATTAAATATGACAAATGGAGGTATTGATCATGAATACAAATTTTATGAAACTTCGTGATATAATGAGAACTCAAAACGTTACATATTATCTCGTTCCGAGTGAAGATCCTCATCAATCTGAATATGTGGATGATCATTTTAAATGTAGACAATATATTTCAGGTTTTACTGGTTCTGCCGGCACTTTTCTTGCAGGTTCCAATGAAGGATGGCTTTGGACCGACGGACGTTATTTTACGCAAGCCGAACAACAGATTTCTTCTGATATCACTTTAATGAAACAAGGTGTTTACGGTGTCCCTACAACTCTTCAGTTTCTGGAGCAAAATCTTCACCCAAATGATGTTCTTGGAACAAACGGGCTTATGATCTCTGCTTCCTACGGAAAGAAAATTGCGAAACTTTCCAAAAAATGTGGCTTTGATTTTCGTTTTGATCTACATTTTGTAGAGCATCTATGGGCAGAAGATAATCGTCCTGCAATGACAAAAACTGTGGTTTACCACCACGATGTCAAATACAGCGGAGAACATACTGATTCAAAGCTTGAACGTGTGCGAAAGAAAATATCTGCAGCAGGAGCCGATGCCTTTTTCCTTTCCTCACTTCCTGATATAGCATGGTTATTTAATCTGCGCGGTGACGATATTGCCTGTACTCCTTTATTTTATAGTTACGCATGGATCACAATGGATAAATGTTTTCTATTTTTAAGAAAAGACTGCATTTCCGCTGCTGCTTTCAATCGTTTTAAAGAACATGGAATTCTGGTCTGCGATTACAGTGAGATCGACTCTTTCTTAAAAGACCAGCACACAAATGTTTTGTTAGATCCAGATCTTACTAACTATTTTCATTATAATCTTTTATTTAAATGTAAGATCATAGAAGATAAAAATCCTACCGAACTTATGAAAGCTGTCAAAAACGAAACGCAGATGGAGCATTTAAAGGAATGTCACATCAATGACGGAGTTGCCATGACAAAATTTATGTACTGGCTGAAAAAAAATGTCGGAAAGATTCCTATGACAGAACGATCAATTTCTGACCATCTGGAAGCAGAACGCAAAAAACAGCCTGATTATGTCGGATTAAGTTTTGAAACTATTTGTGCATACAAAGATCATGCTGCTATGATGCATTATCAGTCTACAGAAGAATCTGATATTGCTGTAACTGCTGAAGGAATGCTGCTTATCGACTCTGGCGGTCAATATTATGGCGGTACAACTGACGTTACACGAACCTTTATCCTCGGTCCGATTTCTGATGAAGAGCGAAAATATTTTACATTAGTATTAAAATCTATGCTCACGCTTGCTGATGCTAAATTTCTTTCAGGATGTCGTGGCAGCAATCTTGATATTCTTGCAAGGGAACCTCTCTGGGAAGAAGGTGTCGATTATCGTTGCGGAACCGGCCATGGCGTTGGATATTTTCTAGGGGTTCACGAAGGACCAAATGCTTTCCGCTGGAGATCAAACCCAGAAAATCTTGATGCCGTATTGCAACCTGGAATGGTCATCACCGACGAACCCGGTGTCTATGTCCCTGGCAAATATGGTATTCGTACAGAAAACATGCTCCTTTGCAGGAAATGGCAGCAAAACGAATATGGAGCTTTCCTTCATTTTGAACCTCTGACTCTTGTACCAATCGATTTAGATGGCGTTGACCTTTCATTATTCAACGATAAAGAGAATCAACTTCTTCGTGATTATCAGCAATTAGTATATGACAACCTTGCTCCTCATCTTGAAGAAGATGAAGTTTCATGGCTTAAAACCTTATTACTTTAAACTCCAAATTTTATTTGTATAAAAGAAAAGACGGACATGATCTTCATTGGTCCGTCTTTTCTATTCTCCTATTCTTTTGTCTTGATCCACTGCTCTTTTATCTTCTGATAACTTCCATCATTATTCAGAACCTGCAGTGCTACATTAAATTGATCCAGATACTTATATCCTTTCGCAAACATAATACCATAATTACTTTCTTCAGAATTAAGCTGTTCATCTAACACCTCAAGATTTGTTGTGTCTTTATGTGTATTCATATATGACTGAATTCCTGGTGCATCATAGATCGTCGCTTCAATCTTGTCTGCCTCAAGATTTTCAAACACTTCTTCTGCCGTCTTATATACCTTGATCTTATTGCCATCCTCTGCGAGATATTCTTTCGCATATTCTTCACTGGAAGTTCCCTCAACAACGCCGATCGCCATATTTTTTACATCCTTCCGGTCTGTAATGTCCGCATTCTTATTGACTACGATCTGAAGATATGTCTCATAATATATATCTGTAAACGAATAATCTCTCTGTCTTTCATCTGTAATTGAAATTCCTGCGATTGCAAGATTGATTTCCTTATTCTTTATCTTCTGTTCAATCTGCTTCATACTAAGCGGATAAAGCTTATATTCAAAGCCAAGATAATCGCTGATCTTATCTAACAGATCTATATCAAATCCTACAATCTTCTTTTGCTCTTTATCATAATATGAAAATGGAGCCATATCATTTGACACACCAACTTTCAATGTCATATCTTTCATGGTTCCCTGTACTTTGTCTGCTTGTATAACTTCTCGTTTCACTTCTTTTTGCGTATCTTTCTTCTGCCATGGCATATTGCATGCACTTAAGCAAAATATAAGACTTCCCATCATGATTGAAGCTAATATCTTCTTCATCTTTACTCTCCTTTGATTGTATTTATCCTCATGATAGCACCAGCAAAATCATAAGTCAATTTTCTCTTCCATTTTTTTCAACGTATAAAATCTGCTGATTCCGTACATCATTTTATTAAACGAATCACTAATGGAGGAACTTATTATGGCACGAAATAAAGTGGAAATCTGCGGTGTTAATACTTCTTCTCTTCCTTTACTTTCCAACGAAGAAAAAGAAGCTTTATTTGAAAAGATCGAGCAGGGTGATAACAACGCCAGAGAACAATATATCAAAGGAAATCTACGTCTTGTTTTAAGTATTATCCAAAGATTTTCTTCCAGCGGGGAAAATGCAGATGATCTCTTTCAAGTTGGCTGTATCGGGCTTATGAAAGCTATTGATAATTTTGACCGTAATCTGAATGTGAAATTTTCTACTTATGCCGTTCCAATGATCATCGGAGAGGTAAAACGTTACTTAAGAGACAATCATAGTCTGCGTGTCAGCCGTTCCCTTCGTGACACTGCTTATAAAGCGATCAGCACAAGGGAATCTCTTACAAAGAAATTAAATCATGAACCAACAATTGATGCCATCGCAAAAGAAATTGATATGAAAAAAGAAGATGTCTTGTTTGCCCTCGATGCCATCGCAACCCCTCTTTCTCTTTATGAACCAGTGTATCAGGATGGCGGCGATACGCTTTATCTGATGGATCAGGTAAAAGACAAAAAAAACAAGGAAGCTGTCTGGGTAGAATCCATTGCATTGAAAGAAGCTATGAACCATCTTCCAGACCGCGAATATGATATTATAAAAATGCGTTTCTTCGAGGGCAAAACTCAAACAGAAGTTGCAGATGAAATTTCTATCTCACAAGCACAAGTCAGCCGTCTTGAAAAAAATGCACTAAAGCAAATGAAGAACCACCTTGCGTGATTCTTCATAATCCATTATAAAATATTCTTCTTTTTCAGGATATATACAGCGATCAGGCATACAATAACTGAAAATATAGAAATTGCAGCAAATCCATAAGTCTTCGTCGCAAATAGCATTCCTGCCACGTTGACATTCATTCCATAAAGTCCGGAGATCATCGTTGGCAATTCTAGTATGATCGTGATCGCTGCAAGGAATTTCATGACCTGATTCAGGTTATTATCAATGATCGATCCAAACAGTGACATTGTACTTCTTAAGATATTATGATAGATATCCGTCATCTCCATCGCCTGCTTATTCTCAATGATAACATCCTCTAACAGTTCCTGATCTTCTTCATAATGTCTTAAGCCAATATGTTTCCTTAATTTCTCTAATACCACTTCATTTGATTTCAATGCGGTTGTAAAATACACAAGACATTTTTCCAGATCATAAAGCTGAATTAAATCTTGATTCTGATATGTCTCATGCAGAAGATCTTCTACCTGATTTGCTCTCTGATCGATCACACGTAGATAGTACAAAAACAGTGCTGCATTGTTATACAGTATCTGATAGACAAATCTTGTCTTCATATAGGTATAAAAATTCGATACAAGACCATCTACAAACTGCTTTAAAATATTTGTCTGCTTTAGACATACCGTAAATACGATCTTCCTGGTAATAAAAATTCCCAATGGAATCGTCTCATACCATTTTTTCCAGTTTTCTTCTTCCACAACAGGAATATTCACAAGAATCATCGTATAGTCATCTTCATTCTCTAATCGGGAGCGTTCTTCTGTATCCAGTGCCGCTTTCAGGTCATCCATATCGATCTTATAATCAACCGATATACTCGTCAACTCTTCCATTGTCGGATCTGTGACCATTACCCATGATTCCAGTTCAATATGATCTAATTCTTCTAATTCTTTTTTACCTTCATAATTCTTATAAATCTGGATCATCTTATCGCTCCTCTCCGTTTTCATACTTATTAAGTATAACCGATAAGAAAAGCTCCGTCTAGTCAAATCCTTAGTTTTATCTATTCTTTACTCAAACGGATATTTCATTCCCCACTGCGTTTTAACACTTGTTAAAATCTTCATAGTATCTCTTGTGATCTCTGGATTATCATCACTATATTCTCCACCGACTGCAGCTTCCATTGCTTCTACTTCATATTTCAATGCATCTTCTGTCTTTCCTGCTTCAACTATTTCTACTTCTCCAGTCTCTGTATTTGTGATCGTTGCCTTACATGCTCTTGGATATTCATATACTTCAATATATCCTTTATCTCCTGTCACAACTCCTCGTTTTGGCTGTTTGGCACGAAGTGTCAGACACATAACTACCATCTCACCTTTTGTATTCTTCATAATGATTCCTGATTGTTCATCAGCACCTGTCTCTAGATATTCAACTGTTGTAAGGATCGTATTTGGTATTTCACTCAAAAATGTTCTTGCAAATGATGTCGCATAAACCCCAATATCTAATAACGCTCCTCCTGCTGCTTCTAATGCAAAAAATCTATTTGTAGAATCATATCCTTTATTACTTCCAAAATTAACTTGAACCATCTTTGTCTTTCCAATGGCTCCTTCTTTGATTCGTTCTTTTAGTTTCTTATATAATGGCATATGAGAGATCGTCATCGCTTCTCTTACAACAACGTGCTTTTTTTCAGCAAGTTTTAATACTTCTTCTAGCTGTGCTGCATTGACAGTAATTGCTTTTTCACATAAGACATGCTTTCCTGCTTTGACTGCTTGCATCATATTTTCATAATGTCTGCTGTGTGGTGTTGCGATATAAATGATATCAATCTTCTCATCAGCAAGCATTTCTTCATATGTCTTAAAGACATGTTTTACTCCATAAGTCTCTGCAAATTTTTCTGCTTTTTTCAAAGTTCGATTGCTGACTCCGTAGATTTCATGCCCCATCTTTATAAACGTTTCTGCCATCTCATTTGCAATTGTTCCGCAACCTAAAATTCCCCATGTACTCATCTTTCTTCTCCTTTTAGCTCTCGATGATCTTGATACCATCTGTTCCTGCTACAACTACCTTAGCTGCTATCTGATAAAATAGCGATATCTCAATAACTCCTGTGATCTGTTTTAAGTCTTGATCTAGTTTCTTAAGATCACTGATTCCTTCAAAATACAGTTCCAGCAATTTTTCATTTCTCTCTTTTACTTTTGCTCCAAGTTTTTTTGCTTCCTTTGTAACATAACTTGCTGCCTCTGGCACAATTTCAAGAACAATCGGTACTTTACAGTCGAGTTTCTCTACAACCTTTGTCTCATCCACAAGTAATACATACTCTTGTGCCATCTTTGCAATAATCTTCTCTTTTGTATGAATCCCACCACCACTTTTATATGCATTCAGGTTTTGATCTACTTCATCACATCCATCAAATGCTATAGTCACATCTTGGGCCTCATTAATATCTATTACTGTAATTCCAAGCTGTTTGCATACTTTCTTTGTCTGATCAGATGGTGTTATAGCTTCTATAGCTTTTCCTGCTTCTTTGATATATTCACAAAGATAGCTGATCGTCTCCCCACCTCCAAGTCCGATCGTACCATGATCTGGCACCAGTTCAAGGGCTGCTTTTGCACACAAACGTTTCATCTTGCTTTCCTCCTTGTTTGCAAAATTTTATTTTACAATATCATATTATCACGAAATTTTATTTTGTCAATCCTGGATTGCTTTTTTCTTTGATTCAGTATAAAATAATAGAAAAAAGAAAGGAGTTTTTTCGTTATGAAGAAAACATTCAAAGACCTTTTTAAATTAGCAACTGCACTGGCTACAGTCGCTGGTATCGCATACGTTGCCCGTGATCAGATCAAAGCTATTATCGATAAAGTCAAAGAAGTATCAGGAGATGATATTGATGATGATTTCGATGAAGATTCTTTTGATGATGACTCTTTCGACGAAGAAGAAATCTTCCACGAGCCAACAAAGGATGACCGAGACTATGTTTCCATCAATATCACAGAAAGCAATGATAGTGCAGACGAAGAAGATGAAGCAGGGGAAACTCCATCTACAGAAGACGAAGAGTAATATAATTTAAGTGCAAAATAAAACAGACAGCTGAGTATTGATGACCAACTGTCTGTTTTATTTTATACTTTATCTTTTTGTTTTGATTTTCTTTACATATCCATAACTTCCATATGCTTTTCTTGACAATGTCTTTGTCTTTTTCTTCGAGGTCTTATAGCTGTATTTCACTGTACGATATGGACGAATCTTATAATAATATGTTTTTCCTCTTTTCAATCTCTTATTTGTATAAGAACTTGTTTTGGATGATACCGTCTTGATCTTCTTATAACCTGATGATTTTCTTGTAGAACGATAGATCATATAACCACTGACTGGAGTTGAAAGTTTTTTCCATTTTAATTTAATGGTTCTTTTTGTCTTTTTATAAGATGTTATCTTTACTTTTCCTGCCGGTTTTACTGTTGCATAAAATCCAAGATAAATCGGATCCATTGCACCGCCGATCACACATCCCTGTCCATTATCTCCGATTCCATTTTCATAAGTCTTTCCATTGACATTTCGATACTCTACAGCAAGATCATCAAAAATTTCTCCTATCGTTGCAATCTTCTTCTGACAATAAGCTTTTGCCAGTTGTGTTTTTAAAAACTTGAGATAAGATGACTTACATACTAAAGTGACTGTATTTTTCTGTCCCGGATTTCCATTTTTTGCACCTATTGTGATCTTTCCATTTGTAAATGTGAAACTATTATTGGTTTTTGTCTTGTCATTATCCATATTCAGAAGGAAGTTTTTAAGACCATATGTACCAAGTGCCTTGTATGTGTAAGAAATCTTGGGATTCTTTGCATAAACGTCAACAGTTCCCGATATCTTATAATAATCTTCCAGATCATAGTTGTATTTATATGTCCCAGACCACGGACTCAATGTATGAAATCTTGGTGCGTCGTGCTCATCTGTAAGAGCTGGGGTGCTGTACATAAATGGCAGTCGCTTGATCACTTTTCCATCTTTTTTGATCAAAATACCTGCATTCTGATTTAAGGTTGTAGTTACCTTATCATTTGCAAAATTTACTTCAAGCCTTGCTTCATTTTCTGTTCTTCCATCATCAAACCAAAGTCTAATGTCTTTCTTTCCTAGTCCTTTATCACTTTCTGTATCCATCTCTGCTGTGATCTTTCTAAGGTCAATCGTTTTTGATGTCAACATCAACTCATGCTCTATTGGCATATCAATTCTCTGATAATAATCTCTTTTCAATGCAGATAACGTATAAACAGTCTCTCCTATTACCTCATTATTCTCATTTGTCGGTGTATAACAGGATTGCTTCGTTGTAACTGTAATATCATCTTCTGCAGCAGATACTGGTATCGTTGTAAACAACAATGTCATGCTCATTAAAGCCACTAAAATCTTCTTCATTGACATCATCCTCTCCTTCTGAATCTCTGCGATTCCCTTGCGACAATTAATGTGTTGCCTCTTCTAACATTCTCTTTAAGTCGTCAACGCTGTAATGATAATGTGTATTGCAGAAATGACAGTTTACTTCAATCGGCTCTCCATCATCGATCATACTCTGAATCTCATCCTTTCCAACAGAAATCACTGCTTTTTCTACTCTTTCTTTGGAACAGTTACAATGAAACTGTGTTGGAACTTTCTCATAAATCTTCATATCCATATCACCTAAGAGATCTTCCATCATCTTCTCTGGTGTATGCTCATGTTCTAAGGCATAAGTCACAGACTTAAATTCTGCGATCTTCTTCTCTAGCTTACTGATCGTCTCTTCTTCGGCGTACGGCATCATCTGAATGATAAATCCGCCTGCCTGACGAACTGTGTTATCTTTGTTCATTAAAACCCCTAATGCTACAGATGTCGGGATCTGTTCACTTGCTGCAAAATAATAAGTTAAATCTTCTGCAATCTCTCCAGATACTAAATGTGTCTGTCCAGAATATGGCTCTTTTAAACCGATATCTTTAATAACTGTTAAAACACCAAGATCTAAAGCCTTTCCAACATCTAATTTACCTTCTTTGCTTGGTGGAAGCATGACATCTGGATTATTGACATATCCCTTCACATTTGCCTTGGAATCTGCGGTAACCGTCAAGCCGCCGATCGGTCCACTGCACTGAATCTGTAATGTGATCACATCACTATCATTCTTGCACATACTTCCCATCATGGCTCCTGCTGTTAATAATCTTCCAAGTGCTGCTGTCGCTACCGGACTTGTATTGTGTTTCTGTCTTGCTGTTTCTACGACATCTTTTGTGTATGCAGCAAAGAAACGTACCTGATCATTTGCTGCTGTTCCTCTGATAATATAATCGTTCATCTTTTTCCCTTTCAGTTTGCAATAAAATATAATCGTTGTGTATCTTCTTTTACCTCACCCATCGTTTCTGCATCCAGAACTCGAATAGTTGAAAATCCTGCTTCATGAAGAAGTCTCGTAATCTCCCCTTCCTCATAAGCCTTTTGCAAATGTAATTCTTCGTACTTATTATATGTACCTTCCTCATTCTGAATAAACAGACTCAGCTGATATTCATTGATTCTATCTTCTTCATCATAGAAATTATCCCAGATAAAACTTGCATCTTCACGGTCTTCCGCAAATGTATTGCATGCAAGAATTTCTTTGTATTTGTAATGACTGTTCATATCAAATATAAACACACCATCTTCTTTTAAAAATCTCTTAACCCTTCTAAATGCTTCTTTTAGATCATCTTCCTCAAGAATATAATTCATACAGTCACAAATACTTACTGCTGCATCAACCTGTTGTGGAAGTTCTAAAGATACCATATCCTGTAATACATACAAAATATGATCATCTTCTTCACTCGCTGCGATCTCCAGCATATCCATAGAGTTATCAACAGCTGTTACCTGATATCCTTCTCTGGCAAGTCTTCGTGACATTTTTCCTGTTCCACACCCAAGATCTAATACTTGTGCAGCTTTTTTTATCTTATATTCTTTAAAAACATTTAAAATGTTTAAAAGCCATTCATCATATGGTGTCTGATCCATAAATTCATCATACACCCTTGCAAAATCTTTGTAACTTTCCATCTCATCCTCTTATAATAATGGAGCCAGTAATCTCAACACACTTTGTGCCAATGTCTTTTTTAAACTTCCCTGACACATCTCCTTTGTGATCCTCTGGCTGATCTCAAATGTTTTCTCCATATCATGTTTTACCTGCATCACTGCATCGTTGTTATACATAAAGACGCCATTCTCAAAATGCAGATATAAACTTCGATAGTCCATATTGATCGTTCCAACGGTTGCCACTTTATCATCACTTGCAAAACATTTTGCATGAATAAATCCAGGCGTATATTCATAGATATGAATTCCTGCCTCTACTAATTGTCTGTAATAAGACTGTGTTAACCAGAATACCATTTTCTTGTCTGGAATTCCAGGAGTCACGATCTTTATATCTACTCCTCGTTTCGCTGCCAGACAAAGTGCTGTGATCATCTCATTATCAATGATCAGATATGGCGTATAGATATAAACATATTTGTTCGCTGTATTGATGATATTTAAATACACATTCTCTCCAACGATCTCATGATCTAATGGATTATCTGCATATGGCTGAATAAATCCTTTTCCCTGAAATGCTTCTTCATAATGCTTATGTGGCAAAAATGCACCATAGCCTTCATCTGTCTTACGAATTGCATTCCATACCTGTAAAAACATGACCGTAAAATTCCAGACTGCATCTCCGGTTACCTTAAGTCCTGCATCTTTCCAATATCCAAATCGCTCGATCTTATTAATATATTCATCTGCTAAATTAAGGCCTCCTGTATAGGCTGTGTGTCCATCGATGACAACAACTTTTCGGTGGTCTCTGTTATTCCATGCTGTTGATACAAATGGCTTGATCGGATTAAATGCCATAGCCATGATTCCGAAACGTTCAAGTTCTTTATAATATTTGTAAGGAAGAAGGTCCACACATCCTACGTCATCATACATAAAACGTACTTCAACCCCATCATTGACACGTTCTTTTAAAACTTCTAAGATCGTATCCCACATATAGCCTTTGGAAACAATAAAAAATTCCATAAAAATATAATGTTCTGCCTTCTTAAGGTCTTCAATCAATTCATCGAACATCTCTTCCCCAGACGGATAATACTTTGCATCCGAATTCTCATAAATTGGATACCCACCATACTGATCAATATATTTTGCCTGGCCAGCCACCTGATAATCTTCCTGTTCCAGATGTTCCATAACTCCATAATCCTGCCCTAGCAAAAATTCCGTATCATGAATAGATTTCTCCAGTTTCAAACGTAGTTTCTTCGCTGGCTGTTTATCTCCAAGGACAAGATATAAAAATCCTCCGAAGATCGGAAAAAGCAAAATTGGTATCGTCCATGCAAGTTTATATGCCGGATTATCATCTTTATTTGCAATATAGATCACCACAAAAATGCTGAAAATACGGAAAATCCATTCAATTATTTTGGAATATTCTCCAATCACAATAAACAAATAGGTCATCCAGATAAGCTGTAAAATAATCGCAACTGTAACAAACACCAGTCTGCGTAATAAAAATTTGAGAATTTTTGAAATTGGTTTTGTCAAATACTTTGTTATCTTCATCTTATGTCCTTACCTTCTTCAAAAGCTACTTCTTCTCATCTTAGCATAAATAAATTCCAATTTCAATTTTTTGTTCGATACTGAACAAAATCCTAACACAAAACTATTTCATAAATCCAGACATCATACAGCCACCTGCTGCCCCGCATTCCATGATCTGCTTGATATTTTTTTCATTGATCCCTCCAATTCCATAAACCGGAATATCAACTGCTCCTACAACATCTCTTAAAAAATCAAGTCCTCTTGGTGGCAAACCTTTCTTGCAATCTGTAGCAAACACATGTCCCGCGAACACAAAATCTGCCCCAAGCTCCTGTGCTTTCAATGCTTCCTCTGGTTTATGGATTGATGTACTGACGGATTCAAAATCCGTCAAATTTCCTGCCTCTTTTAAGAATACAGGATATGAAAGATGAATCTTTTTGATTCCAAGTTTTCTTGCAACATTGACAAAATTATGAATTGTAAGCGAAGCACTGTGATTTTCACAAATCTCCTGGCATTTCTTTGCAATCTCATAATAGTCTTCTTCTTTTAAATCTTTCTCTCTTAAAACAATTGTTTTAATGTCTTTTTTTGAGAGATCTTCCATCACATCAAAAAATGGACGTTTACATAAACTTCTGTTTGTTACTGCTATAAAACATGACTTGCTCATTTTAACTTCCCTTCGTATCTTAGTTTCATTTCTCTTTCTGGTTTCTTTGTCTTATCTTACGGTTCATGACCCCGCCAAGTCTCCCTGTCTCACTTGCTGACAATGACTTCCATCCACTTTTCTTTAGCTTGTCAAACAAACCAAGTTCTACGGCAGTCTCATATTTTAACCGCTCTATTTCATTCATTTCTTCCAATGTCTTTTCAATAAAATCTTTTTCCTTTGGCATCATGTTTCTTCCTTTCTGATTTGTCATTTATTCTTAGCGTATGACAAATCAGAAATTTCATACATGAACTGTGATCGTTTTTTGTAATGTCACAGAATAAATATAGATTTCTTTTACATTTTTCCCTGTGATCTTCTCTAATGCCTGTTTATAAGATTCCATCTGCGCATGGTATCGATTGATCAGAATATGTTCTTCTCCTTCGTTAACTCTGTCTGTCTTGTAATCTACCAGCACAATCCCGTCTGTTTCCTCAAAATACGCATCAATGATACCCTGAACAACAACAAAGTCGTCTGTTTTTGCCTCTTGGTTCATATCTGAAAATGGTATTCCTGTTACAAATTGACGTTCTTTATACAATCTTTTTTTCTGATCTGCTGTTTTCATACGTTTTCCAAGCTGTGAGTTTGTAAGTGCAAGAATTTCTTTTCGATAGATCACTTTATCATATTCTTTTTTTAATTTTCCCTGATCGATCCATTCTTTGATATCTTCATTTAAACTTTTCATCGTGTGATCTTTGGAAAAATTGAGTAGTTCAAGCACCTTATGAATCACGGTACCTTTAGATGTCGCTGAAATCTTTTCATTCTTCTTGATAAATGCAGGAACCCTTTTTTCCTTTTCCTGATGAACGGATGTATACAGCCGTTCTTGCTTATCCGCTGCCTGACTCATACGTTTGATCTCAGATACAGAATATTTTAAACGTCCTTTTGTCTCTGTCTCATTGCGATAATGATAATCAAATTTGTCTTTCATTTCTTTTACTTTATCTTTTGGAATCTGATCCTTCAGACGTTCATAAAAAATCTGTCGGTTCATCTCATGCAGAAGTTCATTTCCTTCCTGCTGCCACAAAAGATCTTCAAGTGTATATATCTTCAATCTGTAGTCTTCTTTAGGAACCTTTGGAAGTGCTTTCTTGATCCAGTCAAAATAGCATCTTCCATTCAAAAGATTAATCGCTGTGACATCTTCTTGGTCATGCCACATAATATCATCTGTCTTTATTCCTGTAAGGATCAGTTTTTCCTTTGCTCTTGTCATCGCAACATAAAGGACTCTTAATTCTTCCCCTAAAGATTCCTGATTCATCTGGTTTCTGATCAGATTTTTTAAGATCGTTTTCTTTTTTGTCCTTCGAA
This sequence comes from Anaerostipes sp. Marseille-Q3525, assembly GCF_018223505.1. Lineage (NCBI taxonomy): Bacteria > Bacillati > Bacillota > Clostridia > Lachnospirales > Lachnospiraceae > Anaerostipes > Anaerostipes sp. Marseille-Q3525. The sequence goes on along the minus strand of NZ_JAGTTT010000009.1, from coordinate 31,614 downwards.
TTGGGTCAATATGATCTGCCCCGATAAAATAATCTCCATGGAAGATCATACTTCCATTTGCATCTCTTAAATTAAATTTCTGATGAATCTTTGAGACAAATACGATTGGATATTCCAATCCCTTACTCTTATGAATACTTGAAATACGCACAAGATCCTGATCCTCACTCATGGTATTTGCCTCACCATAATCCATATCATACTCCTTGCACTGTTCCATAAATCGCACAAAATGGAATAATCCTTTGATCTGACTGCTTTCAAACGTTTTTGCCTGTTCAATAAGCATCAAAATATTTCCCTGTCGCTTCTTTCCCTGTGGCATTGCACCTGCATAATAATAATATCCGGTCTTTTCTAGTGCGAGCCAGATCAGCTGTGTTAATGACAGATATGTTTTGGCATCCCTTAAAAGTTCAAGAAGTTGTAATGCTTTCTTAGAACCTTTTATGCTCTCTTTTGTTTCACAAAGACATTCATAAAGTGAATTTTTCCCACCATCAACTTTCAATCGTCCAAGTTCTTCCTCTGACATTCCGATCATTGGCGATCTTAAGACCGCTGCAAGATCAATGTCCAGATAAATATTATCAACGACAGAAAGCAGACTTAGCAGTGTCCGGATCTCCACAGTATCAAAATATCCTTTCTGGCTATTCGCAAATGCAGGAATGCCTGCATCCATCAATTCTTTCTGAATCACTTCAGCATTCCCTTTCATAGATCGAAGCAAGATCACTATATCACTATATCTTGCTTTCCTTAAAATGGTATTGCCTTCTTCATCTTTTCCTGTAACCATCATCGGTTTTTCTCCATTTACCATCTCGTGAATCCTTGATGCGATCATTCTTGCTTCCAAAACAACGGCATCTTCCTCTGAATTCTTTACTTCCTTTGATTCTAAAAGTAAGATCTCTGTTTGGGCATCACATCCTTGTTCAAACTCCATCGTTGGAACAAGAGCAACATTTTTCGTATATTCAATGTTTCCAAGATCTTCATGCATGATCTGGTAAAATACATCATTAACAAAGGTAAGAACTTCACTGCGGCTTCGAAAGTTGTTTCGCAGTTCGATCAATTGATATTCTTCTCCCTTTTGCTGATATCCATGATATTTCTCAAGGAACAACTCCGGCCTTGCCAGGCGGAAACTGTAAATACTCTGTTTGACATCTCCTACCATAAACATGTTATGTCCACCCTCTGCTTCTTTTGAAACACTTCGTAAGATCGCATCCTGAATATAGTTACTGTCCTGATACTCATCAATATAAATCTCTTCGTATCCGTCTGATTTTTCTTTTGCGATCTTGCTTGGTACCGGATTACCTTGCTCATCATAATGATCGATCAAAAGATCCAATGCAAAATGTTCCATATCATCAAAGTCCATGATATTTTCGTTCTTCTTTTTCTCATCATAACGCATCATAAATTCTCTTGTCAGATGTATTAGGCCCCTGATCGGACTTTTGATCCTCTTTAATTCATGAAAAATCTCTGACTCATTCTCATAAAAATATGCAGCCTTTAAATCATCGAGCAGACCATACGCCTGTGCTCTTAACAATTTACACTGTTCCTGCAGCATTTCATCGGTCTCATCTGTTTTCTTCTTACGCCCGGAAAGTCTTGGCTTTTCAATCTTCACAAAAACTTCACACAACTTTGAAAATGTCTGTGCCTCACTGATCTTTGTTACGATTTCCAGATCTTTTCGGAATGTTTTCTCATAAAAACATGGCCCTCCCGATGAAAGTGACAATTCTAAAGCTTCTTTTATCAGGTTTAACGCACCATCAATTGAAATCCTTGCATCCCTCAAAATGATCTTCATAAATGGTGCCTGTTCAAATTGTTCTAATGTCTCAACAGATATGTTTTCTTCTGCCTGATCAAGCCATTTAAAAGGCTCTCTATGACTTCGTGCATTTTGATATAATTTTAAGATATATTCGCTGATGATATTATCATTTTTACCCGGAGAATAAGATTCAATAAGATTAATAAAATCTTCTTCTTTCTTCTCATAAGCCTCTTCTAACAAGTCATCCAACACTTCCTGACGGATTGCTGATAATCTTCCTTCATCCCCCGGTGCTGTGCTTGGATCAATGCCAAGCACATAAAAATAATCACGGATTAAATTCATACAAAAACTATGGATCGTTGTAATCTGTGCTTTATGGATCAGAGAAAGCTGTTTCACAAAATGCTGATTCCCCGGAAACTCTCTTACTTTCTCATCAAGTGCTGCCATGATCCTTTCTTTCATCTCTCCTGCTGCCGCTTTTGTAAATGTAACGACTAGCAGATGATCTACATCGATCGGATGCTTGTCATCTGTGATCTTTTGTATGATACGTTCTACCAAGACTGCCGTCTTTCCGGAACCTGCTGCAGCAGATACTAAAATGTCGGCATCTCTTTGATCAATGACTTTCTGCTGTTGTTTCGTCCAAGGCATGTTTTCCCTCCTCTAGTGATATTTTCTTGATCTTCTCCACCTGATCAACACCTTCTTCATAAGCACAGATATTTTTAAATTCACAATACTCGCATGGTTTTCTTCCTTCATATTCATATGGTTTAATGGAAATATCACCATGCATCAATGAATTTCCAAGATCCGTCATCTTCTTCTCTACATATTCCCCAAGATTTAACAACTGCGTTGTATTTAAAATAGAAGATCGCTTATCATATCCTGACTTTGTTGCTCTGACCGGTAATGTCAGATATCCTTCTGGTCCCGTATGTTCCATATGATCGATCAACTGAAAATCTTCATTGACAACACCACTCATCTTAAGATCTTTCAAAATCTTGTCGTTCGCTTCCCTCTCATGCTCCACATTGACAACCGGATCATCCATATGGAAATAAAACATCCCAGCCGGATAGACTCTCTTACCACTTTTCTTCTCATACAATTCCATCATAGCATTCATATAAATGATCAACTGCATCTGTAGTCCATGAAAAATCTTTGCAAAATCAAACTTCTGCTTTCCTGATTTATAATCAATGATCTTTAAATATTTATTTTCTTCATCTTCCACGCTGTCCATGCGGTCAACCACACCGGAAAAGATCATTTTCTCTCCGTCCTCTAATGCAAACGTCATAGAATCCAGATGATTTTCCTCACCAAACGCAATTTCGTACTCTTCTGGTGTAAAATCTCCTCTCTTAATATGCTGTTCCATTGCCCACACAGCTCTTTTAGAGATTCGTTTCATACGTTCCAAGACATATTCATTCCTATGACTACTTTCAAACAATTCTTTCTGAACATCTGTAACTGCCAATTCTACCATAGCATCTACAAATTCATCTCTTGACTCATCATCTGCGAACTTCCAGTCGCTGCGTTTTCCGACCAGCTCCATTGTCTTATGAAAGACTTTTCCCATATCCGTCGGCAGAATTTCATGTACCAGTCGTTTACGAAGTCTAAGTCCATATTGCATAAAATGTGAAAATGCACATCCAGCAAATTTCTCCATTCTTGTTACACTTCCAGAAATCGTATCTCCATAAAGATCATGGATCAATTCTTTGCTAAGCGGAAGTGCCTGATTCGTATAAAATCTTGCATCCACATAATCTGTAACTGGTTTCAAGTCCTTCAGTGCATAATATAATGTCTGCATCCATTTCATTTTATCCGAATCCTCATTCTCCGTAAGATCAAGATCTTGCAGACAAAGGATCATCTGATCTAATGCTTCTTCTTTTGTGTACCCAGTCTTTTGTTCTTCTTCCTCCATTGAAATTTTTAATTTTGGAAAAATTCTTAAGATTCTTTCGATAAAATAAGATGGGCGATTGTTATTTCCTGCTGCATCCATCATGCGATACGATACATACAAGCGGTCAGTTGGTTTTGACACTGTAAGATATAAATAAAACTGTTCCATATATGCAGACTCTTTTGCTCCCGGTGCAAGACCGATCCCGTAACTTTGAAGAATCTCTCTTTGATAGTCACTGACTACTCCTCCGCCATCATTTGCAGCTGGAATCACACCTTCATTGACACCTAAGAAAAATAGGATTTTTACTTCCTCTGTCCTTGTTCGTTTCATATCCCCGATCACAATCTGATCAAGACTTGGCGGAATCACTCCAATCTGCATTTCTTCCAATCCACTTTCAAGAACACTTAAGAAATCATCATAAGAAAGCTTTTCCTCCCCTAAAATTTCTGCCATCTGTTCTAACAGATCAATGACCTGATCATATACTTTCGCATAAGTTGCTGCCTGAATCAGATTTCCTTCTTCTTCAAACATCTCTTGTTTCTTTGCCATCTTTCCTTCGACATCAAGCATTTCCAGAAATTCATACAAATAAATAAGCTTGCGTTTTACGGTACTTCCCCTGCGCTTTAATCCAGTCTTTAGATCTTTCACTTCTTCCATAAAACGAATTCTTAATTCTTCCGCTCTCTGTGTCTCTTCATCAGAAAAAAGTTTTGAAGCAAACGGTCTGTTCCATCTTGCAAAACCACGAATTCCGCATGCCAGCACGTAATTTTCCAGAAAATCTGCTTCTTCCATCGTAAAATTTGAAAATCCCGATTTTAAATATCGAAATACCATATCATAGGAAAAATCTTTCTGAATCATCTTCAAGACAGAAAGAAGTGTCTCAATACAAGGATTATTTAATAACTTGCGGTTCACATCCACAAAATATGGAATATGCAGATCATCAAAACTCTTTTCCAGTTCATTCTGGTAACTGTCAAGATCCGCAGTCAGTACAACAATATCTTTGTAGCGATATCCTTCTTCTCTTACAAAACGTTCGATCTCATTTGCCACCGCCCTGCTTTCCTGCCTTGGATTCATAAAACAACGGATTTTTATGTCATTTGGTACCTCGTCGTATGTTTCATATGGATATCGTTCGATATTTTGCTCTAAATGTCTTAATTCCTTAGAATCTCTTCCATCCGGCCAGCATATGATATCTGGCATAACAGGCGTTCCTGCCTCCTGTGCAAGCTTGATCAATTCATATTTTTCCTTCTTTGACATGGCAAACAATTCATATTCATGGTATCTGCTTCTTACATAACGCCCATCTAAAGTAAGTCCTACATAGACATTTTTTCCTATCCTTAAAAGTTTCTCAATAACCTTTCTCTGTATCGGTGTAAATCCTGTAAATCCATCTAGATAAAACGTCGCATCCTTAAGCTTTTGTGATCGATCCATCTTTTGTGCCAGCACATCTAAAAGCTGTTCCGAGATCAAATAGCGTTCCTTGATATAATCTTCAAATTTCTCCATCACAAGAAGTATGTCATCCATCTTTGAACGCAAGCCTTCTTCTTTCATTATATCCATCGTCTTCTTTAAATCTTCCATTGAAACATCATACTGATATACTTCTGCAAAAAATGATTTCAATTCATCAATAAATCCCTGTTTCTTCATACTGGATGAAAAAACCTTTAACTCGTCTTTGTGTTGTTCCATGACCTTTCTTATTACCATGGATTTTCCTTCATCTTCCAGCAGATCTTTTGGAATATAGGACAATTCTTCAAATATACGATAAGTCAATCTAAAAAATCCCACCACATCAATATTAAATGTTCCATGGCGTGGATGTCTTTGTACAAGCTGTCTTTGTGCATTGAGTGTTGACTGGTCAGGTACAAGGAAGAAAAACTCCTCATCTTCATGTTCCATGGAATCTTTGATCATCTGCTCATAAATAAAATCTGTCTTCCCAGATCTTGACGATCCTAATATAAACTGTAATGCCATATCTTTTCCTCCATTTTATATCATTTTATTATATCCTATCCTTTATTTTCCGTAAAGATGTTCTAAACACAGCTGCTTATGCATAAATTAGAGATAGAATCTTTTAGGAGGATAACTATGTCATCAAAAACGAAAATCGTCGTATTTAAAGCACGGGAACTTATTTACACCGGAATTTTTATTTTGCTTGGAATCCTTTTGATCCTGCTTCTGGTCTTTATGTTTATACCATCACATAAATCATCAAAAAAATCAAAAGAAACTTCCGGTTACGCACAAGGAGTCTATACCTCTCCATTAAAACTTGGCGAAAATGAATTAGAACTTCAAGTTACAGTGAAGAACGGAAAAGCAAAGCATGTTTCCCTGAAGCATTTAAATAAATCCATAAAAACCATGTATCCTCTGGTCGAACCATCTTTAAATGAAATCAACAAACAGCTTCCAAAAGTAAACAGTATCGATGAAATTAAATTTGATGGCCAGAGCCAGTATACAAATACATTATTAAAACAGGCAGTTAAAAATGCATTAAAAACGGCACAGGAATAATTTCCTGTACCGCTTTCATACTCTGAGTTTGTATTCATATATTTTAATTTCTTATTTAGCCTTTGCCGAAATCTTCTCATAAAAACGTGTGACTGCATAAGCAGCTGTCGGTATCTGCATAAAAATATATGGATATACATACTGCCCCTTTGTCTCCCAGAACAAATGGAACAAGAATCCACCGATCAAAAAAATCAGTCCAAATGCTGCCTTATCATATTCTTTTAAATACTTTATCACAAAGATCCACACCGCTGCCAAAAGTAAAATTATATATGCTTTCATTCCCGTATAAAGATATGTATCATGTTTTTCTTCATTGAACAGGTGATGCAGCTGTTTTGTTTTCACATACTGCCCTGCCGCTGCCTTCGGCCCCGAAAAAATAGATTCATATAATGGATCTGTCCATGTTGTTGTAAGCTTTTTGCTAAAAAATTCACAAGCCTTCTTAGGATGTCTTTTATACTGTTTAATATATCCAGATACCATCTTTTCTCCTTGCTTCGCTGCTTTTTCTCTATCGTAATTATTGCTTACATATACATCGATAAATTTTTTATTATACCATCCTCCAGAACGAACATGATTATCAGGATCTGTTCCCATCGCGACCCACAAGATACTTGGGACTCCTTTATTTATCTTTTTCCCAGTCGCTACTTCAAATCCAACCGTCATGATCATCTTACCTGCAACAAATACTATGACAAATAATACCATCATCTTTAAGATATTTTTATCATGTTCTTTTAAATAATGTAAAAAAAGATAACAAATACACGCTGCCAGTGCAATAATAAAATTCTTCTTCATAAGTACTGCTAGCATAAGAAAAATACTGCTTAGGATCATATCTTTCCATTTCTTTGTCCTGACTGCGGCAAATAGATAAAAAACTCCAACTGTCAGAAGAAAAAATCCCGGAATCAATCCATATGCAAATGTCAGGAAGAAAAACTGTGGCAGAAATAAAAAACTTAAAGTAATTGCTGTCAAATTAACCTTATGCTGGTCATTAAATATTTCTTTTGTAATCTTATATATGAAAAAATTAATTCCAAAAATCGCTGCAAGATTCATTCCAAATAATAGCTTTGCATCATGGCTTATAAATCCCAATATATATTCATAGATCAGAAATCCAATCTGATGTGGGTATCTGTACATATAATGCCCCATATCCATTGTTGTAAATTTTCCATGATGGATCGCAATGGATGCTTTATGAACAGACAATGCATCATATCTTAATACAGAATTTATATTTATGATCATATAAATTCCTGCCACAAGATATATCACAGAAAAAAATAAAAACAGTTTTTTCTCATCGATTCTTTCCGAAAATTTAAATAACAGGTAAAACAAAAGAACCAGCCCGATCATAAAAACTGCTGTCATCCATACATTTGTATTGCGGATGCTGATATGTTCCTTAATATCCATAACATAAGTGGAAAATATTAGATTCTTGATTGTGAGAATTGCGAGTATCACAAAAGAAATCGCATATACCATACCATTTGATATGCGATAAAGTAGTTTCATAGCTTTCATAACTTACTCCTTTTATCCTTATTGTACAAAGCGCTGCATTTGCAGCTGAATCCCTCTTTGAATATTAAACAACAAAAGTATTAAATCTGTCTATCATTTTTTTCTTAAATTTTTCTTACGTTTTTTATACAACAAAAAAGACACAGGATTAAATCTCCCTGTGCCTTTTTCTTTATTTCTTGTATTCTTCTAATTTCTCTGTTTTTGTATTTCGTTTGTAGATCTTTCCATTGTCTTTATCTACATAAAAATCTCCGTATTTCTTCCCAGAATCATCATTTGCATCATAAATCTCAAAATGATATCCACTGGCTCCATCTTTATATTCCTGCTCATCTCTTGTCTCGTTGCGTACTTCATATTTTCCATCCTTATCATCTGTCTGAAGGCGATTTAGTAAATAATCGTGTGCATCATCATAATTATCAAATCCATTTGCTACATCTTCAACGGCATCACCGACTCCGTCTGCCACATCATCAACGGCATCCTCTGCATCATCTACCAAATTATCTTCTGTCGTATTGGATGCATTGTTATTCTCTGTTGTACCTTTTGTTGTAGAATCCTTTCTTCCATTCCCACATCCGGTCAAAACTACAGACACTGCCAAAGTCAATGCAAAAATAAAACTTGCAAGCTTCATCGTCTTTTTCATATTGTATCTCCTTTTCTTCTTAACATCTTGATACTTATATTCTGTCCAGAAGAAAAGAAAATATTTATTTTGATACGAAAATTTCTTATTTTTATTTTAGCTACCCTTATTTTCTTGTAAGTTTCAGTGCAATCTTATCCCCGATCCACTGTCCTACCTGAACAATGATAACCAATGCAACAACGGTAATGATCAGCACCCCTGTCTCATAACGGTTATAACCATACATGATGGCAAGATTACCGATTCCACCACCACCGACAGCTCCTGCCATTGCAGAATATCCAATAACACTTACAAATGTAACAGTTAATGCACGTACCAGCGCAGGTGTTGCTTCTACAAATAAAACTTTGCGGATGATCAGCGGCATACCAGCTCCTGTTGCAACCGCTGCTTCGATCACACCTTTATCAACTTCACTGAAAGCACCTTCTACCAGTCTTGCATAAAATGCGATCGCTGCAATTGCCAGTGACACAGATGCTGCAATTGGTCCAATGCTTGTTCCTACAACCAATCTTGCTAATGGCTGTAATACGATGATCAAAATAATAAATGGCAATGAACGGATCACATTGATGATCGTTCCCGCAATTCCGTTAACAACCTTGTTTTTATAAAAAATCGGATTTGATGCTAAATGTAAGACCAGTCCTAAAATTGTTCCAAAGATTGCTGCTGCGATCATGGAGATCAATACCATCTCAAAGGTCTCAAAGGATGCCTGGGCAAATTCTGACTGAATGATTTCCATTGTTTGATTCATACTATCTTCCTCCTAGCCTCTCTAATTTGTATACATTCTTGCTGATGTATTCTAATGCTTTCTTACGTTCTTCATCTTCCCCGCGTAAGATTACGATCAGCATACCAAATGGTTTATTTCTGATATAATCAACTTTACCATTGATAATATCCATCGTGATATCGTAGTTCTTAGAGGCAACACTGATCACAGGATCGTAAGAATCATCTCCTGTATAGCTTAAACGAACAATTTCTTCATTTGGTTTGGCTGTTAATCCTTCTGGTACTTCTACATTTAAAACTCTCTGTACCAGACTCTTTGCGATATCTGACTTTGGATCTGCAAATGCAGAATAAATATCTGTCACTTCTTTTAACTGTCCGTCTTCCATAAATGCGATACGGTCAAATAATTTCTTTGCCACATCCATCTCATGCGTGATAAATACGATCGTAATATGTGTTTTTTCATTGATCTCTTTTAATAATTCCACAATCTCTTCTGTATTCTCAATATCTAAGGCTGATGTTGCTTCATCACATAACAGAATATCTGGATTATTTGCTAAAGCTCTTGCGATCGCAACTCTTTGTTTCTGCCCACCACTTAAGTTTGCTGGATATGCATCCGCTTTCTCTGGAAGATGTACGATCTCTAAGAGTTCTTTAACTCTGTCTTTGATCTTATTTTTTGGATAATCGTTTGCATATAATGAAAATGCTATATTTTCAGCAATTGTTGATCCGCTGATCAGATTAAAATGCTGGAAGATCATTCCAATATTTAATCTGGTTTTTCTTAATTGTTTTCGATTAAATTTTGTAATGTCTGATCCTTCAATGATCACTTCCCCATTAGTTGGTCTTTGTAACAGATTGATCACACGTACCAGAGTACTCTTTCCTGCACCACTTGGTCCTACGATTCCAAAGATCTCTCCTTTGTTGATCTTTAAGCTTACATTATCAACCGCTTTGAATTCATGACTGCCATTTTTGAAGGTTACATCTATATTTTTTAATTCAATCATGACTTTATCCTTTCTATCTTTCTTTCATTATCTTACTATAATTCTCAGATCTTATATAGTTTTCCAAGAATCAGATAAGCTATTGTCCCTCAGTTTTCTGACAGACAATAGCTTCATCATAACAATTTCAGTTGATTTTTTCAATAATTTCTTGCTTCTTCCATAAATTACTTATAGTTTTTCATCTTCTCCTGTTCTTAGAACAGAGGTACAACGGCTCCATCATATTTGTCGTTGATATATTTTTTCACTGTATCGCTCTTTAATGCTTTGATCAGAGCTTTTGTTGCTGCTAATTTTTCATTTCCTTTTTTAACAGCCACGATATTTCCATATGTTTTTGCTCCAACAGAATCAGCATCTTCTGTTGCTAAAGCATCTTTATTTACCTTTAATCCTGCCTGTAATGCATAATTTCCATTTACAACTGCGATATCAACATCTTTTAAAGATCTTGGAATCTGAGCTGCTTCGATTTCTTTGATCGCCAAGTCTTTTTTATTCTCTACGATATCTTTCTTTGTTGCTGTTAATCCGGCACCATCTTTTAATTTGATCAGTCCTTGATCCTGTAATAATAATAATGCTCTTGCTTCGTTCGTTGTATCATTAGGAACTGCAACTGTTGCACCCTTCTTTAAATCTTTCAAAGTCTTTGTTTTTCCTGGAAAGATTCCAAATGGTTCATAATGAATCATTCCAGCAGAAACTAAATGTGTCTTCTTCTTTTTATTGAAATCATCTAAATATGGTTTATGCTGGAAATAGTTTGCATCTAAATCTCCAGATTCGAGTGCTGTATTTGGCTGTACATAATCAGAGTATTCTTTGATCTCTAATTCGTATCCTTCTTTTTTTAATTCTTTCTTTGCTACTTTTAAGATGTCAGCATGTGGAGATGGACTTGCTCCGATGACGATCTTCTTTGTTTCTTCTTTCTTTGTATCACTACTGCTGTCTTTCTTTGCTCCGCATCCTGCGAATGCTCCGATGATAACTGCTCCTGTTAATGCCAATGCTAAGGCTTTTTTTAACTTTCCTTTTCTCATATTTTTCACCTCATAATCTTTCTGTTATTTTTATTTGTGTGTTATTGTTTCAACTGATTAAGTTTAGTATAACAGTGCATTAGGAGTTTGTAAAATATGTATTTCTTTTAGTTTGATATAGTTTTTGGCTATAACGGAGTGTTTAATTTGTGGGAGATACTATTTAGTCTAGTTATTCGTTTTTTTAATATATATATCAAAAAAGAGACATAATCCTAAATTTCTTTAAAATCATATCTCTTCTAGCAAGTGAGCGTGCGGGGATTCGAACCCCGGACAACTTGATTAAAAGTCAAGTGCTCTACCACCTGAGCTACACACCCTTATGTGATTATCTTGTAAAATAAGCAAAATAACAGGGTGGGTAATGGGATTCGAACCCACGGCCTCCAGAGCCACAATCTGGCGCGCTAACCAGCTGCGCTATACCCACCATAATGTGTTACTTCTATATGTAATAATATATTCAGATATAGAAAAACGAGCCTGAAGGGATTCGAACCCCCGACCCACGGCTTAGAAGGCCGTTGCTCTATCCAACTGAGCTACAGACTCAAATTTTATAGGATTCTATAAAATTAAAAAGCGGGTGATGGGAATCGAACCCACGTGATCAGCTTGGAAGGCTGGAGTTCTACCATTGAACTACACCCGCTTATAGTCGGGGTGACAGGATTCGAACCTGCGACCTCTTGATCCCAAATCAAGCGCTCTAGCCAAGCTGAGCCACACCCCGTAAGTGTTATGCAATTTCACAACTCATAACGAAAATATATTACCATACTTTATTATGTTTGTCAATTCTTAAAAGAACTGCGGATGACAGGAGTTGAACCTGCACGTCGTAGACACTAGAACCTAAATCTAGCGCGTCTGCCAATTCCGCCACATCCGCATAATGAGCGTGCGGGGATTCGAACCCCGGACAACTTGATTAAAAGTCAAGGAATCAAATCTACGTTAAACCGCATAAACTCTATTGTTCTGTAATTAGGTTGGAACGAAAATGGAACATTCTCGCTTCAACGTTGTTTATAATATCACATCATTTTCGACAATGCAACTACTTTTTTCGATTTTTTTTCAAAGCTGTGCAAGTTTTCTTTCCTGCGTATGTTCCAGATGTGCTCCATCCTAACTGTTTCCAGTATTTCTTCAAGGCTTGCGTTGTCTTTGCTCCCCAAATTCCATCAACCACTAATGGATGTTCGTTTGCGTATGTACAGTTTGCGTTCAGCTTCTTCTGCAACCACTTGATCGCATTCTTGGAAGAGTTCTTTTTAACAACACTGTATGATACTTTTATGTTATCATACTTAGGTCGTCCATATCCTGCGATACGGCTATTACCACGAGAGTAAGATTTTTTGCATACTGCACCACCATTTGGAACAACCGCTGTTCCATTGCTTGTATTCCCCTCAATCGTGAATACCATCTCGTCCGTAACTGCATATACAATACCAGTGTGGCAGATTCTTTGAGAGTTCTTGAAGAAAATCTGATCTCCAATCCGTGGTGTTTTATGCCACTGGTCATTGTCTTTGAATTTTTGTGCTGATGTTGGAGTGTATGCACTAAATCCATGTAAGAGTTTTTTTGCTACATCCCTGCCGTATGCCTGCACCATACACCAATCCACGAACATGTCACACCAGTAGGCATCGGTACCGTTAATGCCAAAGTATGCTCCATACTTAGTGTAGTTGTTACTACCTGCGTTTTTTGTCTTGCTGTTTAGATTCTTGTTGCTTTTCTTCTCTAAGTATCCGACTTCTCTTTTGGCTACTGTAAGAAGCTTGTCTACCGTATTTGCCATATTAGTTCTCCTTTTTGTATTCAATTACCTCTGCAATATCTGTCTTATTCTTTGCAAGCTCGCTGTCTCCAATACCGCTTGTTGTTGGGTCTACCAATACACCAACAGCTACTAAGATATTAAGGATGATACCTACAAGCTGTGATACTGCATCCTGTGTGATTGGTGCTGTGATACCTAAGATTCCTAGAATCTGATAGATAAATGCAATTAAGGCAGAAGCCAATGCTACTAATGTTGCTTTATTCTTGAAACGTAATTTAAGATTCATAATTTCTCCTTTCATTTTGTGGAAATATATGTTAAAATCTCATTTTAGTTAACTAGCTCTTGTAATAATCCAATGTATTTAGTGTTACCTCTAATTTATCAATCAGTTTCTGATGCCCGTCAGCATTTAGATGTAATTTGTCACTTTGCCAATACTTGGATAATTCTGTCGGATTTGATGGCGAATAAAAATCAAAACAACAATCACATATCGGCAATGAGTACATTTCAGCACATTCTTTTATGATATTTTCTTTTAGTTCCATAACGCAAAAATCTGTATTGTTACCATTATTTGGTTGCAATATGACAATAATATCCGCAGATGGAAAAGTCTTTTGCAAAGTTTCCAAGCAATACTTAGTTGCTCCATAAATCTGCCCTTTATCAGTGCTGTATCTGTTTCCTATTCTATCAATGCCTTGTCCTGCATCAACTGTAGTCCAATCATTTGCCCCACCCATGAATGTAATTAATTTAACGTCCGTAGTTGCATAAGCTTTCCCATTTATTGTAATAGGAAATGATGCTATCAGTTCATCTAATCTCGTCACAAATGACTTGATTGTATCCTGTCCTTCGCCCTCTGGTCGTGCAATTTTTGACGAAGCAAGTCCTACATTTTTTTGTATTAATCCGTGAGCATTTGCAAATTTATCAAAATAACTTGACAAATATGCCGTATAGCTATCGCCAAGTGTAACCATAAGTCCACCAGAATACAATTTTGTTTCATTTTCTCGCTGATTTGGCTTATTTATCGGATACAAATTTAGTCCATTGTACGTTAATACACCTTGCCGTGATTGTGTGCCATTACTCTCTTCGTAAATTTTATAATCCGTCACATCTAGTTTTCCAGATTCACCACCACCGATTTCTATTTCATTTCCATTACCGTCAAATAGATTCGCCATTATTCCACCTCCAACGATTTAAAATAAGCATGTAACTCAGTTACATTATTATCGCTTAATGCTTTGTTGTACATTACTGTTGCCGCTATTGTCCCCTCATTGTAAACAGTTAATGGTTGCACTGGCGTTGACTTCCATTTTTTAAAATCGGTAATTTCTCCACCGTTATATGTTTTTTGTAATGTACCGTCAACGTACATTTTAATTACACTTCCCGATACAGTAATTATTAACGACATATATTTATCTCTACCTATATCTGGTGTTGTTTGTCCTGCGATAACCTCGGATGCAGAAGTATTTATGTACCTTGGAGCAAGAATGATTTTTGCGGCTGACGTGTTACTTTTTTTGGCGGAATTAAGTATATTAGGCACTTCTGTCGAATACATTGCTACTGTGAAATCTGTACCAAGGTCAACTGATTTGCTTTCATTATCTTTTTTGCGAACATCTCTAAATACATACTGTTCCATACCGCCTTGACTTGCTGTTTTAGCAGACGTTCCAAAAGTCAAATAATTACCTGTTTCATCATCACATTTATAGACATTTCCCCAACCAGAAAGGTTATAAGATGTCATTTCTTTGTTGCGGAAATCAAAATTTGCAAGCAATCCGTCAGAAGGTAATAGTGCACCACTGTTTTTCTTTGCAATAGCTGTTATTGTTACATTTCCTGTTACACTGTTTATTGTTATGACACCATTGTTATATGCTGTATTTGTTATATCTACGCCACCCATAACAACTGTTACACTGTTAATTGTGTAGTTTGTATTTGCCACAAGGGATGTCGTGTATGATTCTCCTTTTTTTACATTAAATGCAGTATTTGTGCTTGTAACGTATGTTAAGTTTTGAACAATCGACCATGCATCTGTTGGCGTATTTTGGGTGCTTAATGCATTTTCCAATGCTTCTATGTTTGTTTTTTGATTTACTGTATAGACAGCGTTCTTTAGTATTGCAATCAATAAATTTTTTGCTGTATTCGACAATCCTGTTCCACTATTTTTTATCTCATCTATAGATTCCTTTAGTGAACCAATTTCCTTTCCAACTATAGCCGAATCCGCAGGCTTATCTGATTGTGTAAGTGTTTTATCTGTGTCTACCGCAGCCGAATTATAAGTACCACCAGATGTCCATGCAGACCCATTCCAGTAATACCAATTGCCACTTGTGTAACCAGACTCACTACCTTGATAGACATAGACTCTTGTTTTGTCTGTCATACCTGCGACAGTAGTTGCAATATAAGGTGCTCCAATCTGCCCCATAATCGCAGACCAAGGTACTTTTTGTAAATCTTCTTTTCCAACCAGACAATACATATCTTCTGTCGGATTAGACAATAGTGGTAAATCATTTATCTTTGCCATTTGCATCCACCTCTTTTACTTCTACACCAGACTTCTCTAGAAACTCTTTCAGTGCTTTCTGGTCCTCAAACTCGATTTCTTTTTCAGTAGGTTGTTCCATCATCCCTGCATACAGCCTGTTTTTCTGCATCAGCACATCGTTATGTACCTTAATCAATGACATTTCCACAACGTCCAATGTGGCACCATTCTGCATTGCTTCTGTGATGATTGTATTTATTTTTGTGCTTAAGTTCTCCGATAATACAGAGAATGTCATGTCAACCTGCATTTATTACCTCTACTTTCTGTTGTGTCATATCCGCAGATGCTTGCTCAATAGCTTTGGAAATCTGCTTTTCGGTCAGCACAACCTCTTGAACCTTAATGATCGTATATCCAAAATTCACATATTCTTCTATCATATCTGGTTGAATATAAAATCTGATATTATCTTTTTGAGCTATATATTTATCCATGATACTCTCCTATGATTTTAAAGCCGTTACCATTAACCCTTTTTCAAAAGTTAATGTGCTGATATATGCTTTTGTAAAATCGTCATTCAGTCCTGTTACTACGTTTATAGACCCAGTTTGACCAACAGATACCGTGTAACCGCCTCCCTCGATGTAATCCGTAACACCAAGAACAGGAGACCCAAGTGCTATGATACTTCTTCCAAACAGTCCCATACCATATGCGTTTTTGTATATTACCCTACCGCTCATATGTGCCGTTCTTTGACCGTTCCTTAATATTTCTACCCATCCATTGTTTAAACTAGCTGTATAAGGAGCTACGACATTTGAGCATATACCAGTAAACGTACCTGTTGCCGCTTTAAGTTCTCCGCTGAATGTACCAGTAACACCCTCTAACTTGCCTGTAAATGTTCCACTTGCCGCTTTAAGTTCTCCAGAAAACGTACCTTTTGTTGCGTTGATTCCGTCTTTATCCCATGTACCGATAACATTGTTGTTCTCGTCATACATCTTAAAGACACCGTTTCCGTTGTTCTTGCCACCAAGTGCAAGTTCTCCACCTTTAGCATAAGTAAATGATATGTATAACTGTTCTCCCTCTTTGTAGATACCTTTAATCGCTCCGTTATTCGTCAGCAAGTTAAATATCTGTTCGTGGGTAAGTGCTTCAACGTCCATAACCAACGGTATTGATTCCTCATCTAGTACGGTCTTTTTATCCGCTGTATACAGCCTGCATCGTATATACAGCACATCTTTCATGCTCCGTTTGCTGACCACAATCATACTTCCTGCATTAGTTGTCAGATAATCGCCTGTCTTGACCTCTAAGCAATTATAGAAAGAATACGTCAATGAACTTTCAACACTTGAACTTTCATAAGTTTTAGTCCATGTCTTTCCATCTTTTGATTCTTCCACTACAAAGATTCCTTGATATTCAACTTTCGCTGAATTTGTGCCATCTCTGTAATATGCCTTAAATGTCATTTCATCTGGTGTTGTACTTCCATCCTGTGCTTTTTTCAGAATGTTTATGGATGGTTCTAACAAGTACACTCTGCCCGGACTACCATCACGTATCTTTGCGATATTAAAACGCTTCTTCGCTGTATACGTCATATATGTTGCAGTAACATCTATCCATCCAGTATCTGTTGTAAGACTTGACACTGTATAGACTTTACTAGATGTATCAAACGTACCGTTTACACCGTCAGATTTTGCAAAAGAAAATGAAGTATCTTTTGTTACGTCCGTCTGTCCCCAAAATGTCTGTACTGTAAATGTTACTTTTGGAAATTTCACATAATTTCCATCATGATCTACACTAACACCTTGGTATTCGTTGTCCATCTTAAGGATTAGATTTCCTGCCTTTTTTATATCCTCAATTTCTTCGGTTAATTTCTTCCCACCGATAGAAATGTTGTCTCCGCTGATAACTACCTTGCCTGTATCCATATCAACTTGAAAGATAATGTTTTCTGTACTATCTCTGACGGTAATCGCACCAGTGTTGATATAATCTGCATTAATTCCCTCTGCGTATAGCAATCTTGTTATCATCTCGCCTGTGATTGTAAAACCATATGGATATGTTTTACCGCCATCCGTGGAAAAACCGATTGCATCTGATGTTAACTTAATAACATTTCTTGATTCAGCAAGCGACCTCTTATCATGCAGGTAATAAATACTAGAACCGTCTGGTTGCTTCTCTTCCGTTGAATACAATCCACTACCACTTTTAAGTGTTTCGTTCAGTTTTTTAATCGCATTTTCACGATTTGTCTTTTCACGTTCAACTAATTCTTTTCCTTGAATCAGTGCTTTTTGTTCGCTTGACGTGTAATTGCTTTGATTTCTCATTGGAGACTCTGCACTGTTTTGTAGTGTTGTATACCCAAAGAATACAAAATTTACATCTGTTAATACTGAATAGAAACTTTTCCCTTTCCAGTCTGTGACTTTTATCTTGTCTCCAAACTCTGCAATTGGATAAGAAATATAATCCATCGTAAATCCACGAAACGTTACATCTTTGAATCTTTCATAAATCCAAGAAACTAATGTCTCTTCATGACCTGCAACTAACGGATTCTCTATTTCTAAAACGTAGCCATCTGAACCGTATTTGACTAATTCTTCCACATCTTCTTCATTTTCGTTACCATCTTCATCGGTTGTTGTCTTAGTGACAGTCTTTGTCATTTGTGCACCTGTTACCTGCACATCGTTTGTATCATTCGTCAGAGTGTTGTAATCGGTCAAAGTATGAACATTACCGCTGTCATAGTCAAAATCATAGGTCATTATCTGTAAATGCCCTGTGCGGTCAATTCTTGCATTTCCGCAGGCAATCATTGCAATAAATCCTATAATCTGTCTGTGCGTGTACTCGCTAGATGGCATGGTTGGTATTTGGAAATCGTTATGTAAAAAGTTACTGTCTCCAATCAAGATACCGCAGGTATCACAACTATCTATCAATACGCTCTTTGCTGTCGCAGGAAATGTCAATGTTGTGCTGTATGTCTTATCTGCTTTATACATATCATCGTATCCAACAATTGTTACAACACTTCCGTAGGTTTCTGGTTGAGTGACGGTAAATGTACCGTATTCAATTTTTTCTGTTGTAGATGATAATTCAAACGTCAGATATAGTCTGATTTTTGCTCCAAAGAAATCATAATCAGATAAGTGATCATCGTCGTTCATGATTTCTAACTGTACGTTTCTGCTAAGGGCAACTCCTAAAGGAATAGAGTTTGCCCCCGCAGAATCAACCAGACTATTGTTATCTATTGAAAAATCATCCTCTGTCAGTTCTAAAACTGTGCCATTTGCAAGTGTAACTTCTGCATACTCTTTAAAATCCTGTCTTTCTGACATGAGTTCTTTAAATTCGTTACTTACATTTATCATAATGGGTCAATCCTCTGTGCATTAAAAGAGAAGCTTTCAAACTTTTCTTCTCCGTCTTTCAATGTTCCAAATTTAATATCAGACACCTGTCCTACATAAAATGTATCGTCTCTCCATTTACCATAATATGGACTAAAATAATGCAACTGAAATTTTGTCTTTTTATTGCTTTTACTGTAAACAATCATTTGCATTATCTCTGCTACATCTTTTGCAGGTATATCAGTCGCAGTATAAGGAAATCTTTCGATTGTAAACATTGGTGTAAATTTACCAATTCCAGACTGTGAACGTGTAGAACCTTGCGTATAAGTTGTTTCATATGCTGCAGAACTTCCACCATCTGGCTGAAATATTTTCTTACCATTGATTTTTATATAATCTTGTGCCATATTTACTCCTTTCTACGCAAGGCTAAATGGGTTTCTACCGTTACTCATTTGTCTTAGTTTCGCTTCTTCGATAAATTCATCAAATAACGTTCTGCGATTGATTTGTGCGGTAAAGTGATAATCTCCACCATTGTTACCGTTATTGTCTGATTCTAAATCTTTCATAACTGCTAATAACTGTTCAAGTAAGTTAATTACGTCATTATTATTGCTGTTTGTACCACTCTGTTTCTGTGCGATCACTGCGGATGCTTTCGCAGGTATAATCTTACCTGTGGCAATTGTTGGTGTTCTGAACGGTACATTTGCCAACTGTTCAGACTGATTCATAAGGGTTTTGAGTGTATCTGGGAAAGCTTTTTCCAGACCTACTGTAATACCCGCAGGAATCATCTTACCAATCGTGTCTCTCATCAGTCGTGATGGAGAGTGTATTCCGAAGAAATTCTTAACAGACTTCCATGCGGACTGTGCAAGTTCTACCATCTTGTTAACAAGCATCCAAGCACTGTTAGCTACACCGTTAACAATACCTCTTACAATGTTTCTACCAACACCCCACCAATCCGTGTTTGCAAACCTGCTCTTCATGTCTCTGATCGCTTCGCCTGCCTTAGAAGCTAATTTAGATGGCAGATTCTTAACCGCATTGATAATATATGTTAATATCTTTCCTGCCGCACTTCTGATTGTGGATAACCTGCTAGTAATACCACTGCCCATGCTACTTACACCATTCGTACCGATGGATTTTAATTTAGATGGCAGGTTCTTAATGGCGTTGATCGCACCGTTATATACATTCTTAACCGCTGTTACTGCTCCACCCTTCGAAGCCATAATTCCGTTTTTCAAACCTAGTATTATGTTTTTTCCTAACGATAGCCAACTATAAGCTGTAAACACACTTACAATAGCTTTTACAATTTGCGGTATATTTTGGACAAGTGTAGGTATAGACTGAATAAGTCCTTTAAGCAATATTGCAATAAGTTGTATACCTGCAATTAACATCTTAGGAGCATTATCAATAGTTACCCCTGCTATATTTGTAACAATTTTTGGAACTTCTCTGATAATATCTGGCAGTGCGTTGGCTATACCTTTTGCAAGATTTAACATAAGGTTTATACCAGAATCAAATAGTTTTCCTGCGTTAACTCTCCAACTGGCAGTAAACTTTGTGAATGCTTTTAATCCCTCACTAATAAACTGCTGTGTACCTTTTGTAATGCCCTTAGATAGTTCATCCATAAAGGATGTTCCAAGTTGGGTTAAGGCTGTTAATGCTTTACCTGCAACAGATATTGCTTTGACTAAGATTCCTACCCAGTCAATTCCTGTTAGTAACTGTGCTAATTTTGTTCCCAGTAATGACCAGTTTGTAGTATCCAAGGCATTTTCCAGTGTTGTAAGGATTCCGATTGCCAGACCAGAAAGTCCCGAACTGATAGATGTAATGTCTATTTGTGTTATCGCACCGTTTAATCCCTGTCCAATAGATTTACCGATTGTATCCCATTTAAGGGTATTCACTGCACCTGCTAACATCTGGAATGGAATGTTAATCCTGTTGGCAAACAATCGTCCTACATTAGACCAGTCAACCTCATTAAACATACCGTTAATGCCGATACCTATTTTTGCTCCGAGATTCTTCCAGTCAATCCCCTCGATCAGAAGATTCAGAGTATTAACAATTGTATTGATACCTGCACCAATAGTTCTACCAAGTAAATCCCAGTCGATGTGATCCACCAGACTGTTAAAGGTCCGTGTGAAAGCGTTTACAAAGTATGTAATCTTCGGACCTACATTATTCCAGTTGATCGCATCATAAATCTTTTGTAAGCCTTTGTTAATACCGCTTGCAATGTAAGCTCCAAGCCCCTCCCAGTCCTCTTTTTTTATGAGGTCCTTAATCTTCTTAGCAATGTCTGCAATTTTAGAATCAATAGGGACTTTCTCAAACATATCTCCAATGGATGGTCCAGTGTATCCGCCACCACCTCCGCCACCTGTTGATGGCGTTGAGTTTGAACTAGGTGTATTGTCTTTTTCTTTCTGATACTGTCTGATTTCGTCCAGACCAGAAAGATATGTCTGCATCTCTTTATTTGCTTTTTTTGTTGCATTTGCGTTTTTCTTTGTAGACTTCGCTGCACTATTAGAACTCTTAGAAGTCTTTTGCAACGATGCCGCATAATCTTCTTGTACAGCTTTTGCTTTCGTAAAAGATTTCTGTCCTGTTAGTGCTGCTATAAACATTCCAATGTACGTGATCGCTCTTGAAAGCATATTCATAAATGCGGTCAGAATCGGTGCTACAACGGACAAAATCGGTGCAAATGCTGTTGCTAAACTGTTCTGTAACTGTGTTAATGCTGACATCATAGAACTGATAGAAGCATTAGTCGCTGACGAATATTGAGCAAGGTTATTGATACCTGTCATGATTCCACTATTTACTTTAGAAATCATTCCAAAAACAGTAGAATATAAGACACTCATTCCAATCATTCGACCGATTGAAAAGCTTGCATTGTTAGCACTGTTTGTAGTGCTTGTGAAGTTCTGTGCCAGTCCACCAAGACGTTTTCCAAGTCCAGATACTACTCCGCCCATTCTGCTAAAAATAGATGAAATACCGCCTGTTTTAGTCTTAGCACTGTCCGCTGACTGACTAACATTCTTGAATGATGAACCGAGCCTGCTATTTGTATTGACAAGTCCTTTTTCTTTTGCATCCGTCTGTGATATTTCTTTGTTCAAGGCATCCAAAGCCTTTTGACTGGCACTTGATGCCGTGGCAGAATATGCACCAGTCATAGGTGCTGTCTTGATCGCAGGTGTTTGTACTGTTCCACCACCGCTTTCTAACTGCCGTTTCTTAGCGATCAATGAATCATACTGCCTGCCCAACTTCTCTGCCGCACTCTCTAATGCCATAAAAGCAGGAGATGAAGTAACACTCTGATTTCTTGCAAACAGTTCTTGTTGTGTCTGTGCAACTTGATTGAACTGTGCTTCTACCTGCTGTAGTGTCTGTTCTAAAATCTGATAGGCTGTTGTATTAATAGGACTGTCACTTATTTTTTGTTGTGCCTGTGCCGTCTGCTCCAAGCTGTTATTTAACAGTTCTACCTTTGTTTCTGTGCCTGTGATCTCTGCATTAAGTTTGGCTAATGCATTAGCGCTTTCCTCACTTGCAAGACCTGTCCCACCTGTCAGTTTCGCAGTCTTAGGTAATCCTGTGTCACTACCTGCTGTTGGTGCTTCTAATTGCTTTTTCTTTGCGATCAACTGTTCATATTGCTGATCTAGTTTAGCCGCTGCACTTTCCATTGCTTGAAATGCAGTGGAAGAAGTTGCACTCTGATTTCTATTAAAAATATCCATCTGTGCTTTCTCTAACTCTGCAAGCTTCTGTCCTGTGCTTTCTATTGCTTTATCTAACGTATCTAGTGCATTAGACTTAATATCTATGCTTTCTAGCTTCTTTTCTGCCTGTGCGGTCTTTTCGAGCTGATCTGCCACAGACTTTGCTTTCTCCTCTACAGTATCTAATCCCTTTGTATCCGGGGCCTTGATACCGCCTTTCATTGCATCCTTAATAGATTTCCCAATGCTGTCCACCTGTCGGGACAGACGTTTTAAAAGGGATGTGATCTCTTTCACACTTGCTTTAGCATCCGTTGTGTCAATCTCTGTTTTAATATATATACTTCCGTCTGCTTTTTGTGTAGCCATTTAATCACACCCCTTTCTGTCCATTAAGAAGTGCATTAAGTCTGTCTCTTTCTGCCTGTTCTTCTTCGGTGTATTTAACGTCTAAATCAATAAGATTCTTGTTCTCTTTGTAGAAATCACGTTCCCAGTCATCAAGTTTCTTTCTTTTCGCTTTCTTCATGCGAACATTAAGAATCTGTGAAAACAAGGACTCTCCAATCTCCATATAAGCTCCTAAAAAAGTCCACCAATGAAGATATTGCATGGCTCTGATTTCTTTTCCTAAGACCCTATTAACCGATGGAATAATAACCGCACCGTCCTGTTCCCAGTCCATTGTGTGCGGTTTTTTCTTTTCATCGTCTTTTATACCCATGTCAATAAATTCGATGGCTTTTTCTATTGCTTCTTCATAGTCCTGCGGTGGCATTTCGTCAAAATCAATGTATAAAATGGTAAGAGCAACAATCCACTTTTCATCGTTCTCAAACTCTGGATCATTAAAAGTCTTTAATATATCCAAAATTGCTCGAAAATCTGTACGAATATCGTACTTAATGCCACCAACTACTATGGATGTTGGAAGTTCCCAGACTTCCATTATTTATGATATTTAGAAGTTGCTCTTTTAATCTTCGCCTGTTTCTTCTTGATTCTCTGATCTGTTACCTGCTCAATAATATCTGCGATCTCAACGATAATGTTCTCGATGAAGAAATCTCCGTTTTCTGTCAATGTCAGCGGATTACAGATAGCAAATACAGATTTAGAAGCTTTAGAGTTAAGCAAGTAATCAATCTGCCCCTCTAATTTGTCGGAAAGTTCCAAGATATCCTGCTCTGTGGCATCCTCTGGAAGTTCCATCTTCTCCAAATTAGCAACAACTTCTTCGTATCTTCTTACGATATTTAAATCAACTGGGTTAAAGGGGAATCTACCGATTTCCTCATCATTTTCATTCGTCAGAATGACATTTAACGCCCCAGTTTTGACCTTTCGTCTAAGTTCTTCCATATCCTGCACTCCTTATGATAAAACTGCTTTGTCGTTGTTTTTTAAGTCCTGTGTAGCACTTTCTGAAAATGTTCCAGATGTTACGTTGTAAGTACCTTTTCTGCGGTTTCCTGCGTAGTTAACTGTGAAAGGAATCTGGTAACCACTTGTGTCTCCACCGTAGGATGTTGGAACAATATAACAATCCTCTGCGTATGCTTCATAAGCTCCGCTTGATGCTTCTTTCCATAGGTGTACTTCTACTGCGGTAGTTTTCAGATTATCGTCTTTGTAACGATTATCAATGATCTCCTGCAACTTCTGGCTTAATGTGCTGTCAGCTTCTGCATAATAAGGGTCGGCTTCTGAAGAAACCTCATATCCGTTGTGTTTGAATGTAGATTCTCCGATAATATTTTTACTTGTTTCTGTATCTGGATTAAGTTCGATATTGTACTCTTCTAAGTCTTTTCCAAGACGTTCATAGGATGGTGTTTTACCACCGCACAAAGAGCCTGCATCTAAGAAATGAGCCATATACTTACGGTCAATTTTACCTGTTGTAACTGCCATTATGATTCTCCTTTATCTTTTCAAGGTCAGTGATCTACATCCTGTCGTAGACCAGTTAATAGTTAATTTATTTATCTATCAAAGTCGTTTTGATATCGGGCAGAAATATTGATAGCCCAATTCTCAGACTTGTTTTCGTTTATACTGTCCAAATATGCAGGTGTCTGTCTGTCAATCGTTAAAAACTTTCGATTGCCTGTCAGCACTGGATATTCTTCTAGCTTATATGTATTGTTTTTAATCGTGATTGTTTGTTTTTCTAACCATTTGCCAAGGTTATCCAACCACTCTTTAATGTCTGCTTTCCTCTTTGGTTTTGTACCACTTGCACGATATATCACGCAAAACGGATACAGACATACCTGTGTGACGTGACCAGTAATACTCTCTTTTTCTGATTCAATCACTGCACCGCTTACTGGGAACATTGCTTTTCCGCTTGCATCATCTAATGTAGAAAATGCAATTTCGTCTCCCTCTCTTAATTCTGGGAATTGATTTACCAGTTCTTGCAATGCTGTTGTGATCACGTCAAAACCATCAATGTCGTACTTGACTGGTTTCTTTTCTTCTGCCATTAACTTCCTCCTGCCTGCTTCTTAACATGAGTAACCCATGCTTTACCGTGATTCTTCTTTGCTGTTTCAAACCATTTTGGAGTCGCTTTTGGATTCTGGTAGCTTAAGTCAACTTTTGCATTTGTATGTCCTGCAAATTCAGTGACTAATACTTTCTTAGCACCTTTTCTCGCCCACGGAGACCCTGTTAATTCGTCAACCATGCCTTTACCATAGTACAAGAAACGTCCCATCGGTCCAGTACCTGCACACACCATTCCAGTACCTGCAAGAGAAGCACTTTTTGCTCTCGTTACGTTAATGAATGTACCTGTTTCATGTGGCATATATGGGACCATATCAGTCATAACTTGACTATCTAACCAATATTGAGCACTTTGTATTTGTTCATCGAATCTCGCCAGACTGATATTAGCTCTCATGTTCTGTGTATTCACATTAACATTTCCTAATTTCTTCTTAGCCATATATAACCACCTACTTAGCCATTACCTCAAAGTGCGGGATTATGTCGTAAAAGGCACTTCCAGTTATTGCAAAGACATAATCATACTTAAGTTTCATTTCTTCATAGAATCCGTCAATATAATCATCCTCTGCAATCGGTTCTTCATTCTTCCATTCGCCAACGATAAAGAAATCAAAACTATTCGCCTTAGAACTAAACGTAAGTGCTTCTGACAGCTTATCATTCGTCTGTTTACACCATTCTTTAGGCGGTAGCCATAATTTACTCCCTACCATCTTTTGACCGCTTTTTAGGCTATACTGCACGTTTAATACAGCATTGTCCTGTGAGTCAGAACCATACTTAGCAATGATACTTGCTTTATCCATATTCAAGTTTGTATTATGCAAAATAGAGGGATACCATGTATCTCCCAATTTACTTTCATACCTATTGAAAAGTGTGATTGTATCGTTATACATCGTACCCCTCCGTTTTTTATACTGGATATATTCCCATGTACAGTAAACTTACTCCATTAGCATCTGTGACACCAGATAGATAATCTCTTATCTTATCATCGTATAACTGCTTTTGTGCTTCTTTGTCTGCCAGACACTTATCTATCAATGTAGCCGTGCCTGCGTTATTAGAAGTCACATAGCTTATACTCTCGTTTCCTGCACTCTTAGATGCTACCTGCTTACTCATAACTGAACCATCTTCCAAGGTAATGTATCCCTGTGATGCTTCGACTCTTGCTTCTGCCTGCTCAATCTTATAAGTGATCGCCAGAAGTTCGCAGATACATCTTTTCACTGCTTCTGCATCGTCCTCTTCCGTTGGAAAAGCAATCTTAAGCTTCTTAACATTATCCACGCCTGTTGTGGCATTATCTATCTTCTTGCAAGAATCCCAGACAAGGCGGTTAAAGTCCTGTTCTGGGATAGCTTTCTCTCCAAAAAGGTTTTTGTAATATTCATAGTCAACATAATTTGCCATGAAATCACACTCCTTTTTATCCGTTGGATTTAATAACACCCATGCGGATATTCTTCTGGTTAAATGCTAAAGACCAGTTTCCTTTAGTTCCTAACTCTGTATTTGTAGGAGACTCTTTTGCAATCTTGTTAGCATTAATAGAAAATCCGTTAGGATGTAATACATAACCCTGTTTTGTATACAGCTTTTCAATACCGGCAGATGTTTCTGGGTCATAGTCTGTATAATAAGGATTTTCATAGTTTGTCTTATCACAAGTCAATACTGAACCTGTACCAAGCATATAAGTTTTGTATACTGGGTTTGTTCCTGTTGTATCAACTGTAAATTTGTCTGTTACCAGTGGGATAAATCCACCGATTGTAGGAAGATTTACTTCTCTTTCTACTGCGTTAGCAATAGTGTATTTGTTGTAGTCAACAAGTCCCATTGCTTTGTACTTTGCGTAGATGTAAGAGTTTAATACAAGTAATCCCATCTTGTCAGCGGAATCTCCTAAAGCTTTCTGCTGTGCGAAGATAAGTGTTGTATCATCAATTTTGTTTGCATCTCCTACAGTGCCCTCGCCAGTTAAAGATAAGTCTGTAATATGGTTTTCCATACCAGACAGGCTTAAAACTGCATCAACTGTAGTCATTAAGTCACGTGTTCTTACCTGCTTATAAAAGCTTGCAACAGAGTTTGCAACGTGAGTCATAGGCTCTGCACCTGTTAACTCTTTTGTAAAGTCTTTTGCTTTCCAAGCTTTCATTCTCTGAATCAACATGCAAGTCTGTTTCTTTCCTGTGATTTCAACAGGTGTATTGTCTGTTTCTCCATCGTTGTTTAAAGCCTGTGAGTCCTGTTCATCAATCGGTGTATAGAATGGAATTGTTGCGACATTTCCTTTTTCTCCGATTAAATCCATGATTGTATTGTCCTGTGCTAACACACCAGATGCAATAATAGCATCATTCCATGTTGGATTTTCATTCATGTATCGTGAAAAAACTTCTGGGTTAAACGAAAAACCGCCAAATGTTCCTGTTCTTGGCATAAAAAAAGTCCTTTCTACCCTAAGTGAATAGATAAGGACTTTGTATATATGCCCCATCTACCTACAACTATCAAGGGATTTTAGGTTAGCGGCTCACTTTCAAATTGTGAGTCGGTGTTATCTATTTGTCATTTAATAAGGTTACATAGAGATCTGGGTCTTCTTCCGCTAATTTCATCTGTTCATCTAAAGACATTGCCGTTAATTTCTGATAACCTTTTTTCTGCTCTCCGCTGTTAAACTTAGACGTAAAAGACGGAATATCAATCTTAGGTTCTTTTGCTTTCTTTTCATCAATTAAGATGTTCTCAATTGGTTTTCCATCTTTAGTAGTCAGCTCCTTGAATACATCTTCTGCATTCTTCCCATTTTCTTTCTCTAATTTTGAAAGCATTTGAGTGCGGATAAACTCTTCTGTTGGTGCATTTACAAATTTTTTATCAGATAAGAAATCTTTGACTTTATCTCTTAACTCTGTATGTTTAGCTTCTTGGACTCTTGCTTCTTTTTCGTCCGCAAGTTCCTGTGTTAATGTTGTAATCTTAGTTTTAAGACCGTCAACATCTTCTTTCTCTAATTCAGCTAATCGGGTCTGTACATCGTCTAAAGATGTTTTGTATTCATCTTTTTTCTCTACCTGTTTATTATAATCAGCTACAGTCTTATAATTTTCGGCATGTCTTTTTTTAAGCTCTGCCTTTTTCTCTTCTGGGATTTCGATTCCTAATTCTGCTAAAATCTGTTCGTAATTCTGCATTGTATATCCTCCTACATTGTTTGTATACCGCTATGTCTGCGGTAATGGATTAAGACTTATATACCTAAGTCAAGGTAAAAGAAATGTGGGGACTTGAACCCCACTCGAGCCTCGAACTCTTTTCCTGTCGTCATGTAACCAAAAACGCTTAAAAAACTCTGTACTTACAAGGAGGCTGTAGCAAATCTGCATAATTCCTACATATTTATTGTAAACCCTAAAATATGCCGTTTCAATACCCTCTTTTTTTACATTTCCGCAAGTTTCTTTATCTGTCGCTGTATCTCTTTTCTCTCGTCCATAAAATCAGAATCAATAACCATAGAAGAAAGCATATCATACACTTCCACCATCAATCTACCGACCGATTCCATAAGTTTATCACGGTGTCCTTGATCTCCGTTTTCTTTGTATGCCATTTTAGCACTTAAGTAGTTGTCATACAATGCATCTATATTTTTATCATACTTGCCATTGCTGTACTTCTTAATAAGATTCTCTCCTGCATCCATGACGGTTTCCGCTATGTCTCCATGCTCCATCTTTTCCAGATTGCATAATGTTGTTGTAATCTTATACATTGCATCAAGATTAGATGTTGTGAGCTGTTTTAATGCTGAGTTTTTTTCTCTTTCTAGCTGTTCTTCCAGAACATGTTTGATTTCACTCATAATTTGACCCCCTTAAGCTTCTTTTTGTATTTCTCATGAATGCAGTCCTGTGTCTCTGTAATATACACCACTATAAATGTCAACATTAAAATGTACATTTTTGATCATTTAAGAATGTACATTTTTGCTATTCTTCCTCTTGATCGGTATATTTTTTTAAGCGATAAGATTTTCCTGTGATATTTACCACATGTGCATGATGTAACACTCGGTCAAGAATCGCATTTGCGATCACTGGATCAAAAAATACATCATCCCATGAGTTAAAGTTGATATTTGTGGTAATGATCGTACTCCTTTTTTCATATCGCTTATCGATCAATTGGAAAAACAGCTTTGCATCATCTTTTTCAATCGGAAGATAACCAAGCTCATCAATGATCAGCAGCTTATATTTAAAAAAGTGTTTTAATCTTGCTTCCAGACGATTCTCCAGTTTCGCTTTTTTTAGCTGCATGATCAGATCATGGCATTTGATAAAATATGTACTGTAACGTTTTTTTGCTGCAGTTACTCCGATCGCAGTGGCAAGATGTGTCTTACCTACTCCGCTCGGACCTAAAAACACGATGTTTTCAGCATTTTCCAGAAATCTTAAAGTTGCAAAATCCTTGATCTCTTCCGGATTTACGGATGGCTGAAATTCAAAATCAAAGTCACGGATCCCTTTTTGATGGGGAAAAGCTCCGACTTTTACCATGGATCGGATCATGTTTGCTTCTTTAAAATCAATCTCATAATTCGTCAGTTTACAGAGTCCTTCCGTAAAGGATAATGGTGACGAAGTGATCAGATCGATCACTTCATCAAGATGAAGATCCATCTGATTCAGTTTCAGATACTCAAGGTTTTTCTTTAATTGTACATATGTGCTGTTCATTTTTAAACATTGCTCCTATCTGTGTCAGGTTTTCTTTTGCAATCTTTTCAATATCCATTGCCGGATCTTTGAACGTCTGTTTACTGATGGCAACATAATGATCCTGTGTATAATTGAGTTTTTTTGCACTGACCGGATGTATCACGATCAGTTCTGTGTTATAATACACATGCAGATAATTATCATATACCTGTAATACCAGACGTTTTCCAAGATATTTTGGTGGTACGGAATATTGATTGGAACGATAAGTGATCATACAGGATGAATTCACTTTTACAGTTGTATGGGTCATCTGATAGGGCTTTCTTATCACATTGCGTGGAAGTGGTGATAAGTGAGCCTTTTCTTTTTGAAGATACATCACAGGGATCCTTCCGGTTCCCGGGTGTACCGCATGATTGATCCGTTCATTCAGTTTATGGACCAGCTGATTGAGCTCATGATAATCGAGAAGTCCGTTATAAGCATAGAGTTCATCAAGCAGTTTCATCGGAGCTTCTACTTTTGCTTTTGTCTGAGGCCGTGCAGCAATACAGGGTCGTACCTTAAATCCATAATCCGAGGCAAACTGGGCAAAGCGTGGATTCACCTTTCCTTTACTGTAAGCAGTCCGTGGCTGATCCATGACCGTCTTCATGTTATCCGTCAGAAGTTCTTCAGGGACTCCGCCGAATGTTTCAAAGGCATCATCGATAAAGGAACATAAGATATCCTGTGTTTTCGATAATGATAATCTGTAAACACGGAACCGGGATGATGACAGCAGTAACACAAAGATGTTAATATCAATCCATTCACCGGATTTTAACAGAAACTTCATGGATTCTTTCCAGTCCAGCTGTGCCTGTTTCCCAAGAGGAGTTTCAAAACGCAGATGAGATTTCTTTTTGATATGTCGTTTCTGCCTTCGTTCAAAATAAGACTGGAATTCCGAATGCTGGCTGATGTATCTGCGGAAACTTGACTGGGCACAGGAAAGCCCGTGATTGTCTTTTAAGAATTGCCATAAAACACGTTTATAATAGAAGATCTGCTGGTTTTCATCGGAAAGAAGATCTTTGATGATATCATAATGATCATCAATACAGGATGAACGCCTGCGGGCTGTTGGTTTTTCATATCCTTTTAGATATTTATCAACCGTCCGTCGATCCTTGCCCAGCTCTCTGGCAATCTGACTTTTATTAATTTTCAATGTACCATCCTCCAAAAAAGGGTTTAGTTTTACCAGATCTTTTAAAGAATTGATCTGAATGTCACTAGTAATCTTTGGTGTATATATCATAATAAATTCCTCCGTAGAGAATTTATTATAATGTGATTTTGTACATTTTTAAATGATCATTTCTGTACATTCTTATATTAGCATTTATA
>NZ_JAGTTT010000008.1:0-98323 GCF_018223505.1 Anaerostipes sp. Marseille-Q3525 | reverse complement strand
ATTCATCATTTGTGACTAAAAATCAAGATTCCGAGATTTTGTAAAATTATTTACTTCTATACATTCTTATTTTTTTGTTTTTTGATACAGCAATTTTTACAAACATGTTTCCCAGAAAATATATTAAGAAACTATTTACTTTCTTTTTAATAATTGTATATCTTCTTCATCTACTCCCAAAAATGAAATAGTGTCTATATTTTCTTTTTTTAATATTGCCTCTCCATCATCCTCTCCGTATTCTGTTAATTTTGAAACGATTACTTTATTATCATCAATTTTATTTATAACTCCTTTAATTGGGCATTCATCATCTTGTATCATTTCAATTGATACTATATACTTATTATTCATACAAATTTGAAATATATTATTCTTTAAACTAACTTTATCTTGTAGTTTTAAATCAATATGTCTTTGATTCTTTTTAGAATATAATTTTTCTATTTTTTTTTCATACTGTCCACTTATCTCTAAATGCATAACACTATCTATTTTTTTCAGAATATACCCATCTGCTAATCCATGAGGTGTTATATGTTTAATTAAAAAATCTTGTCTTCCAATTGCGTAAATATATCCTTCCAAAAACATCGAGGTATCATCTTCATCGCAAAATATACTAACTATATTATTATTTTCTTTTATCTTTATCAATTCTTTAATCATATTTACTCCTTCTTCCATCATATCTTGTCTTCAGACTATGATCTTTCCATGTAGAATAAGATACATTCCACTAGTATAGCACACTTCATTTTTCGCCTGATCATCTCCATGGATTGTTGTCTCTCCGAAATCCGTGACTTCGTAAGGTCTCAGGGAACTTAAGTTCATACAGTATTCTGATATGTCGTTTTCATTCTCCCCTTATGCTTGGATTGTAACATTTCACCATTTTACAGGCAATCAGATTTAGTTTTTTCGTCGTTTAATACAAAAAACTTTTTTTATTTTTGTGAAATATTATGGTTGACTTTTTTAATAAGTATACCTACTTAATATATTGTTCCATTACAATACAAAAAAAAGAACCCTGATAACTAAATTACCAAGGTCCTTTCCATATTCCCGTAAGAAACTAAATCATATAATCTTAGCTTCTTGCTCTTTCTTCTAATAAAGCTTTTACTTCTGCTTCTGTTTCTAACTGCATTACTTCATCAACTAATGCTTTACATTCATCCATTGTCCACAGAGACATTACTTTTCTTGTAGCAAGGATTGCTGTAGCACTTACTGAGAATTCGTTTAATCCAAATCCAAGTAATACTGGTACTAATAATGGATCGCTTGCTGCTTCTCCACACATACCTGCCATGATATCTTCTTTGTTTGCAGCTGAGATGATATTTCTGATAGAACGAAGTACAGCTGGATTGTATGCAGAGTACAGATATGCAACATCTGGGTTACCTCTGTCGGCTGCCATTGTGTATCCAGTTAAATCGTTTGTACCGATACTGAAGAAGTCTGCTTCTTTTGCAAGAATGTCAGCAATTAAACTTGCTGCTGCAGTTTCCATCATAACACCAACCTGGATGTCTTTGTCATATGCGATACCTTCTGCATCTAATTCCTGTTTCAGTTCTTCGATGATCGCTTTTACAGCACGAAGCTCGTCTACACATGTTACTAATGGTACCATGATACGAACTTTACCGAAAGCACTTGCACGTAATAATGCACGAAGCTGTGGTTTGTAAATATCTTCTTTTCTCTGTAAGCAGAAACGTACTGCTCTGAATCCTAAGAATGGATTCTCTTCTGTTGGAAGTCCAAGATATGGAAGAGCTTTATCTCCACCGATATCCAGTGTACGAATGATCACTGGTTTACCGTCAAGAGTTTCAGCTACTTTCTTGTATGCTTCAAACTGAGCTTCTTCTGATGGAATCGCATCGCTTTCCATGAATAAGAACTCAGATCTGAATAATCCAACACCTTCTCCATCACGCTCTAAGACACCTTCTGCTTCGTCTGGTCCACCGATGTTAGCAACCAGTTCCACAACGTGTCCGTCTGCTGTCTGGGATTTCTGTCCAACAAACTTCTGAAGGGCAGCTTTCTCTTCTAAGAATTTTGCTTTCTTAGCTTTATATTCTTCTACAACAGATGCTTCAGGATTGATGAATGCTTCTCCTGTTGATCCGTCAAGAACAACTTCATCTCCATCGTTCACGATAGAAACGATGTTTTCGATACTAAGAACTGCTGGAATTTCCATAGATCTGCAGATGATCGCAGAGTGAGATGTCTTACCACCGATCTCTGTTAATACACCCTGAACATTTGCAGGATTGATTCCTGCTGTCATAGATGGTGTTAAATCTTCTGCTACTAAGATTGTTCCTTCTGGAACTGCACTGATATCTACTTCTTCAATTCCAAGTAAGATCTTAATTAAACGAGTTTTGATGTCGCCTAAGTCAGATGCTCTCTGCTGTGTCAGTTCATCGTCTGCCATAGCGAAGATCTGTGCGAAGAAATCGCAAGCTTCTTCTACAGCAGCTTCTGCGTTGATCTTCTCTCCATCAATCTTAGCTTCGATCTGTTCTGAGATCGCTGGATCCTGAATCATCATGATATGACCTTCTAAGATCTCTGCTTCCTGCTCACCAGCAGTTACTTTCATGGATTCAACCATCTTCTGAGTCTTCTCAATGAAAACTTCAATTGCATCGCTTAAACGTTTTTTCTCTGCTTCTGTATCTTCGATAGACTGTTTTGTGTAATTAAGTTCTTCTTCCTTAATCTTAACGATCTTACCGATACCGATACCAGCAGATGCTCCTATACCTTTATACATGTTGCCACCCGTCCTTTATCAAATTATATGTTACACCCATTATGAGCAGTGATTATTCACCTAATCCAGATTCAATCAGTTCTGTTGCATGTGCAAGAGCTGCTTCTTCGTCTGGACCTTCACATACTAATTCGATTTCAGAACCACATTTGATGCAAGCTCCGATGATGTTTAATAAGCTTTTAGCGTTGATTTTTTTATCTTCGAATACGATAGTTACGTCAGATTCGAATTTAGTTACAGCTTTCGCTAAAACTCCTGCTGGTCTCATGTGTAATCCCTGTTCGTTTTCAATGACAAATTTCTTTGATACCATAATTGTTTCTCCTTCTCACATATAAAATAATTTTAATTTATCTGGATCTTTAACTGGCTTATCTTTGTACTCATCTAAGTGCAATTCCTTAAAAAAGCATAAAAAAAGACCTACTTTAACAAATGTTCACACTTATTAAATAGGTCTTGCCTGCCTTACCAGTCACAATCCAAAATCTGATAACATTATAATATCAAATTCTGACGCATAAGTCAACCTAGATTTATATCTGACCACTTGTTTCAAGGATCAGCCTTTTTACATAAATGATAAGATACATTTTCTCATCCGCAGATAATTTACAATCATAATGCTGTTCAATATGTTCCACGATCTTCTGACTGCACACATAGGCTTCCGGATATTTTTTCTGATTTCTTTCATAAAATTCAACATCTGCTTCTTCATCTTCTTCCATCGGATGTTTCTTTGACATGATCTCTGTCTCAAGATATTGAAGATGCGTTGCAAACCGCTGATATGCCGGATGTTCTGGATTAAGAACGATTTCGTAGAATTCTTGAATAATTGCCATAACTTCTTGAACAAAAGAAGACTTCCCGCTTAAATCCAATGTAAAAATCTTCTCAATCTTGTTTTTATCTAATTCATCTCCTGCTTTTTTTCGAAAACCAATTCCCTTGCCCATCAAAATAACTTCCTTGCCGTTTGCATCAAATGTACTAACAACATTGTTATTAATTACTTTCTGAATGATCACTTTCAATTCCTCCTAGATGTTTCCAAGAATCTCTTTTGGGATATATGCTTCTACATAAATTCCATCTTCTCTATATTCTTCTTTCAAAAGCTGTCCATGAGCTCTGATCTGTTGAATCTTACCTGCATCCTGATAATCATATAATTTCTCCAGATATAATTTCTGTTTCTGCAGAATCTTTTCAATATTCTCTAATAACTGGTCAGTCCCCTCTCCTGTCTTTCCTGAAATTCTTACGACCGCTTCTGCATTTTGATCTTTTAAAATCTCATCTCCATTCAAAAGATCGATCTTATTAAATGCTGTCACGATCGGCGATTCATTCGCACCAAGTTGCTTTAATGTTTCGTATACCGCCTCCATTTGCTTTTCTTTCTGCGGATTAGAAGCATCAACAACATGCAGGATCAGATCACTGTATTTTGCTTCTTCCAATGTACTTTTAAAAGCCTCTACTAAATGATGTGGAAGTTTGCGGATAAATCCGACCGTATCTGTCATAAGAATTGTCTGCCCGCCACTTAAATCCAGACTCTTTGTTGTTGGATCAAGGGTTGCAAACAACTGATCTTCCTCATAGACACCTGCATTTGTAAAATGATTCAGAAGCGTTGACTTTCCAGCATTCGTATATCCAACAATACACACAACCGGAAGATGATTCTTCTGGCGCTGTTTTCGCTGTACTTCTCTGTGCTTTACAACATCACGGAGTTCTGCCTTAAGTCTTGATATTCTCGTTCGGATCAAGCGACGATCCATCTCAAGTTTCTTTTCTCCAGGTCCTCTTGTTCCAATTCCTCCTCCAAGCCTTGATAACGCTTTTCCCTGTCCGGTAAGTTTGGATGCACGATATTTCAGCTGTGCAAGTTCTACCTGTATCTTACCCTCTCTTGTAAATGCCCTCTTAGCAAAAATATCAAGAATGATCAAAGTTCTGTCCATTACCTTTGTATCTAGTGCATCACTAAGATTCCCCATCTGCGCAGGAGATAACTCATCATCACATACAATACCTATCGCATCTGTTCCATATAACAATGCCTTAACTTCGTCAATCTTTCCTTTTCCAATATAAGTTCCCGGATGCGGAGCTTCTCTTACTTGAATCACTCTTGCTGCAACCACTGCTCCAGCAGTCTTTACCAATTCTTCTAATTCATCAAGAGATTCTTCTGCCTCTCTCACGTCCTGATCGGCCACTGCAACAAGAATAACCTTTTCAATAATCTCTTTCTTGATCTCTTCCATAATGACTCTTTCCTATTCCTGATTTAATATCTGCATTACCGCCATCGCAAATGCCTTTTCTTTTGCTGTTTTGATCTGTGTTGGTTTTCTCATCAAAAGATCCTTATCACTTCTTTTTCTGACATCTTCCGCATATTTATTAATATCAATCCCTAGATATTCTGCACAAGTTCTTCCTTCTATTTCCATGTCATTATCAGTCACTGCCCATGCATCAATAACTCGATGATCTTCTGGATTTACCGCGATCATCAATGTCATTGCTTTAGAAAACACATTTGTCTGTGAAAATCCCATAGCAACCTTTGCATTGGCCCCATATTGTTCTTTAAATTCTTTATACATCTGTGAGACATATTTTGAACGCTGATTCTGCATATAAGAATAGCAGATAAATAACAGAATACAAAATATGATCAACACTCCTATTATCAAAATAAACATCTTATTCCATCTTCCTTATAATTTTTCCTCTATCACGGAGCGTTCATGTTCTGCAACATTCTCAAAGAAATCGTTCTTCATAGAAAGTATCAACATAAATAATGTATCGATCACTGCCATCGCAGCCATCCTTGTAAAACTAACCTGATCATAAAAAATGTGTTCCCTTGTTGCTGTTATGATCACATGATCACAAATCTCAGTTATCGGTGACTTTGCCTGATTCGTCACTGCAACAGTCACTCCACCTTGCTTCTTCACGATCTTAGCCATGCGGATCAGACGCTTAGATGCTCCCGATGCTGAAATCGCAAAAAATACATCACCTTTCTTCAGCGTTCTTGCAAATGCCTCCTGTGTCTCCCAGATTGGAGAAGTCACAGCATGTAGCCCAAGCTGATTAAACTTATATGTTCCGTCCATCGCAATCGGTATTGTATTGCCCATCGCAGCAAATTCAATGAGATTTGCACCCAAAACTGCATCCACAATACTTCGAAGTTCTTTCTGATCAAAATTGTGAAAAGTTGCTTTAATCTCTTCTACTTTACTAACCATAATATTGTGAAGAGATTGTTCCATATTCTCAATATTAATTTCATTCGATGCTGCCAGTTCTTCCTGCTTGCTTTGTTCTCCAGCAAGTTTCAACTTCAACTTGTGAAATCCCTCACATCCGATCTTCTTGCAAAAGCGAATCACAGTAGCCTGACTCGTAGCACAATTTTGTGCCAGTTCAGCCACCGACATATTGATCACATCTTCCTGATGTCCTGCCACGTAATCTGCAACCTTCTTTTCTGCATCATACAGACTATCATATGTCGAAAAAATCTGATCTCTTATCAGAATATCTTTGCCCATAACATTCCCTCATTCAATGCTTTTGTCTGCCATTTATCTTGTTTCCAAAAATGTCAGTTCTTTCTTTCCCTGTGCATCCTTTGGATACGCCTTTACATAAGCTTTTGTATATTTATATGCTGTATCAAAATCAAACAAAGACTCATATGCACCAATCCTTGCAAAGAGCACTTCTTTCTTATTCTTTAATTCATCCTGTTTCAATGCTTTTTTAATAACCTGAAGTCCTTCTTTGTATTTCTCCTGTTTTGCATAAATTGCATACTTGGTACAGTAGATCTCTCCTTCTTTCGGAAATTCTGAAATTCCAAGATTGCATACTTCTAGTGCTTCTTTTGTTTTATTTCTCTGCATCAGACAATATGCTTTTAAAGAATATGCCTTAATTTCTCCACGATCGATCAATCGATCATAAATTTCAGCTGCTTTGTTATATTCACCCATCTGATACAATGCCTCTCCTTCATAAAACAGAACATTCTTCTTCTGTTTTGTAAAGATCAATGTAAATCTTGAGGCCGCACTATCAAATTCTTCATATGCTTTCTGATATTCTTTCTGTTTTAGATATTTCACACCCTGATCTTCTGCCATTCTCTGTCTGATATATCCAATACCGCTGACCGCAACCAATCCTATGATCACGATCAGTATAACTGTTACAATTCCTTTTAATCTGCTATTCATTCTCATTCTCCTGATCTGTTCTTATATTGTTGTTACTCTTCAGTATAGCAAATTATGTTTTATCATACAAGCAGTCTGTCTTCTTATCTTATATTGACATCTTCGTTGTCTTGCTGTTTCCTGCTTTATCAATAAAACGCACATATAATCTTGCTTTTCTATATTTTTTAGCATCATATCTGACATCGTTTGCAGTTTTCCATTTATATTTTTTGGCACTCTTTCCTTTTGGAACTAACTTATACGCGGTTTTCTTCTTGCCACTAGTTCCATAATTTGCCGAAAAAGTTACTTTTTTCTTCTTTCCTGATTTTTTCTTCTTAAGCCTAAGCTTTGTCGGTGCCTTGGTATCAACAACGATCTGCGGAAGTTTTAATTCCTTCTCTCCAAGCATCGTATTATATTTTACATAGACCTTTGCAATCGTTCCGTTCTTTAAGGTCACAGATTTTCCATAACAATACGGAAGTTTGGCACTGCTTTGTCCCTTTTTCACGATCTTATATTGCACACTATTAATCTTCGTAAAACTTCTGGCACTGGCATTGATCTTTATTGTCACACTTTTGTTTGTATAGATACTCTTTGCATCTTTTGTTCCAGGATATGCTGGAAGTATTTTTGTTTTTTTATTGCTTACGATATCAATGGACTGCAAGACTGGCATGGAAATACTCTTTCCTGATGATATGATTTTTCCATTGACACTCGGTTTATTTCCACCTTTTTCTGTTCTTACATATAAATGACTTCCATCAGAGGTGATAACGATCGTTCCCCTGTTACCCGTCTCATAAATATCCATCTTGGAAAGATCCGTAAGAACATTTTTCATGGGAACTTCCCCTGTATTTTTATATCCATTGCTGATAACCGCAATATTTGCTTTGGTATGATCGATCAATAATTTGTGATCTGATGTCCGTCCTGCGATCAGTTTGTCCTTTTCCTTTACATCTTGATAACCATGATGTGGTTCTTTTAATACCTGTGCCTGCAGATTATAACCTTTTTTGATAATCTTCTCTATCGTTTCTCTCTGGGCATCTCCTGTCATCAAAAATGAATTCTTTCCATAGACGATTCTTGTAACGATGGAATATTTATTTTCCTGCCTTACATTAAGATTCACTTGTCTTCCATACTTATAATTATTCTCCAGTGGCCCATAAAACGTAATCTGTGCCTGGCCAAGATAAATCTTTGAGCCGGCCTTTGGAATAACATATTTTACATGCAAAGATTCATCTTCTTCACTATTTCTTTTTTCAATTTCATCCTTTACGTTTTGGTATGTATCTGAATCAAATTTTGTCCATTTCGCAGTTTCTGAAGTCTGTTCCTTAACATTATCATTGCTTCTTAAGTAAGTCATTTCTAAAGAATTCCCATAAATCGTATTGATCGTAATTGTTTTATCTTTCAGGATCTTTACCAAGCCGCCAATATGATCCCGATGTGGATGTGTAAGAATCACAAATTCCAAATGCTTTACACCCATTTTTTTAAGATACTCATAAACTGGATCTTTTTTCTTGGCATATGTCTTGTCTTTCGTTCCGTTGTATTTTCCAGCTCCTGTATCGATCATTGCATATTTGGCGTTGCTTCCTTCCCCATACTGAAGCAATGCTCCATCTGCGCAGCCAACATCAATAAAATGAATTTTAAAATTCTGTGCAGCCAATACTTTATGAGTAACTTTGTATATCGGTGTTAATGTTATAGTCATTAGTATGATCAACAGACATGCTGTAATCTTTTTTATTCCTTCCTTCACATTCTTCCCCTTATCTTCATCTTTATGTCACTTGTTATCATTTCTTTGAAGTATTTTCCCCACAAAAAGAGAAGCCTCCAAAAGAGACTTCTCCTATTATATCACAATTTCCACTACTTATCTAATTTTATCTAAGTGCCAGATATCATCAACATATTCCTGAATTGTACGGTCAGATGAGAATTTACCACATCCTGCAGTATTTGTCATTGCCATCTTCGCCCATTTCTTTGTATCCTGATATGCTTTTGCCACTTTCTCATGAGCTTCTGCATATGAACGGAAGTCTTTTAAGATAAAGTACATATCTGCCTGACTTCCTGTATCACCAAATAACAGACTCTGATATAAGTCTTTGTAAAGTTCATGGTCACCATCTGCATATGTTCCATCAACTAACTGATCTAATACTTCATGAATATCTTTGTCATTCTCATAGATCTCATATGGATGATATCCACCATTGTTCTCGTAGTTGATAACTTCTTCAGAACTTAAACCGAAAATAAATGCATTCTCTTCTCCGATTTCATCAACGATCTCAACGTTCGCTCCATCCATTGTTCCAAGTGTTGGTGCACCATTTAACATAAACTTCATATTACCTGTTCCTGATGCTTCTTTGGATGCTGTAGAAATCTGTTCGCTGACATCTGCTGCCGCAAAGATCAATTCCGCATTAGATACACGATAATCTTCGATAAATACTACTTTTAATTTACCTTTGATCGATGCATCATTGTTTACCTTATCAGCTACAGAGTTGATCAGTTTTATCGTCTGTTTTGCACGACGATATCCAGCTGCTGCCTTCGCACCAAAGATAAATGTTGTTGGATAGAAGTTCATATTTGGATTCTTCTTTAACTGATTGTACAGATACATTACATGTAATATGTTCATCAGCTGACGTTTATATTCATGAAGACGTTTTACCTGCACATCAAAGATAGATGTAGGATCAACATCGATTCCATTATGTTCTTTGATATATTTTGCCAGACGTTTTTTATTCTGCAGTTTGATCTCCATAAATTCTTTCTGTGATTTTGGATCATCTACATATTTCTTAAGTCCTGACATTAAAGAAAGGTCTGTTGCCCATGTATCTGTTCCAAGTTTTTTAGTTACCCAGTCAGAAAGTAATGGATTACCATGCATTAAGAAACGTCTCTGTGTGATTCCGTTTGTCTTATTGTTAAACTTCTCAGGCATCATCTGATAGAAATCTTTTAATTCCTGATTCTTTAAGATTTCTGTATGAAGTTTAGCTACACCATTTACAGAGTATCCTGCTGCGATCGCCATGTGTGCCATGCGTACCTGACCATCCCAGAGAATTGCCATCTTTCTGACTTTCTCTTCGTTACCTGGATACATCTCACGAATCTTGTTCACAAAACGGCGGTCGATCTCTTCTACGATCTGGTAAACTCTAGGAAGTAATCTTGAGAACAGATCGATTGGCCATTTCTCTAATGCTTCTGCCATGATCGTATGGTTTGTATATGCACAAGTCTTTGTTGTAACTTCCCATGCTTCATCCCATCCAAGACCTTCTTCATCCATTAAGATTCTCATCAGTTCTGCTACAGATACTGTTGGATGAGTGTCGTTCATCTGGATTGTCATCTTCTCATAAAGTTTTGTGATGTCGTCATGATTCTTCTTATATTTGGCTACTGCTGCCTGTAAACTTGCAGATACGAAGAAATACTGCTGTTTTAAACGAAGTTCTTTACCTTCATAGTGGTTATCGTTTGGATATAATACTTCTACGATATTCTTTGCAAGGTTCTTCTGTTCTACGGCTTTGTCATATTCACCTTTGTCAAATGAATCTAACTGGAAATCAGTAATTGGTTCTGCATCCCAGATTCTTAATGTGTTAACAATGTGATTTCCATATCCTACAACTGGATAGTCATATGGTACAGCCATAACAGACTGATAATTCTCCTGAATGAAGTTTATTCTTCCAGATGCTTCATCATATTCTGTACGGATATTTCCTCCAAAACGTACTTCCTTCGCATATTCAGGACGTTTTAATTCAAATGGATTTCCATTCTTTAACCATTCATCTGGTACTTCTATCTGATATCCGTCTTTGATCTTCTGCTTGAACATTCCATACTGATAACGGATTCCGCATCCATATGCTGCATATCCAAGTGTTGCAAGTGAATCTAAGAAACATGCTGCTAAACGTCCAAGTCCACCATTACCAAGGGCTGGATCTGGTTCCTGGTCTTCTACCATGTTAAGGTCTACACCTAATTCTTCTAATGCTTCTTTCACTTCTCCATACATACTCATATTAATGAGGTTGTTTCCAAGTGCTCTTCCCATCAGGAATTCCATGGACATATAATATAAAATCTTCGGGTCTTTTTCTTCATAAGTCTTCTGAGTATCCATCCAGTCTTCAATGATCCACTCTTTCAGAGCATAAGCGACTGCCTGATAAATCTGCTGCTGGGTGGCATTATCAAGCTCTACTCTGAACTGAGTCTTAAGATTATTGATGACTTCCTGTTTGAACAGTTTCTTGTCAAATCTTTCTGTTTTCATGATTGTCTCTTCCCCTTTCGTATTCCCAGTATATTATTAATTTTAGCATATAAACTGGAAATATGATACAAAAATTGCGGATATTAGTTGTATTTTTTCATAAAATATCGTTATTGATACAAACTTTCAGACACACATAACCGTCCATATCCAATTTCATCATTCGGATATCTATCATATCCCTGTAATCGTCTCGCTCCCCTATGAAGATACCCCTTCATTCGTTCTCCATAAAGATATGGATCGTTTTCTCTTACAATTCCCCATTCCATCAAAAGAGCTGCTGATCCTGTAACAAATGGTGTTGCCATCGATGTTCCTGATCTTACACTCTCGCCTCCTCCAACTGCTGCTGCCAAAATTCCAACACCTGGTGCTACAAGATCCGGCTTATCTACACAAAATTTCTGATCTCCTCTTCCTGAAAAATCTGCATAAGCCTGATATCTAACATCATAAGCACCTACGGAAATCACATTTCTTGCAGTTGAAGGAATTGTTAAAGTAAATACTTTATCTGGTTCTAAAAATCTGGTTTCTGGATTGCTTCCTGCAGATACCGGAAGCCACATCTGATATTCACCATTTTTTATATTCACTGGTGAAATTTCTATCTTCCACTGACCGCTTTCTATATAATTTCCTTCCATCGGTATAAAACTAAAATATAGTTCCTGCCTAACATTATATGGCGTTGAGTATCCATTGTACACGTAAACCGTTGTATCCTTATATGTGTATTGCGATTTTCCTTGCTGGTCCACGATCGTATATGTGATTCCCGATGGAGACTCAAGTCTGATCTTGAATTCATCCACAAAATCTTTCCAGATCTGTAGATTCAAGTTCTGCTCAAATGGTGCCACATCAAATAAAATCAGCTCCGTTTTTGTCGTGATCTTTCCTTGTTTATGACGCCCACTATTTCCCTCATTCCCAGTTCCTATGCAAATAGAGCTTTTCCACTGCCCTGCGATCTGTGAAACAAATGTCTCCAACAACGAATTTCCTCTGTGATCCCCGTAATTATGCCCATAACTGATATTCACTGCCACTGGTCTGTTTTCCCTTATCGCTGTATCGATCACATACTGCAGTGCTGTCATCAACTGTGTCGTCCTTGGAAATCCTTGTTTGCTTATATCTCCTAATTTCACAACGATCAGTTCTGCCTCTGGTGCCACACCATTTCTTCCTGCACAGATGGATGCTACATGCGTTCCATGACCAAGATCATCACGACTTTGAAACATTTGCCGTCCATTTTCTGAATGAATTGCTGCATTGATCTCTTTTCTTGTATACAAAGTTCCATTTATAAATGGCTGTGGTGGGATTCCCGAAATCGTCTGATCCCATAGCTCATAAATTTTCGTATCTCCATTTTCATTGATAAAATCCGAATGAAATATATCGATTCCTGTATCGATCACTGCAACAAAAACACCCCTTCCAGTCAATGAAAGAGGTGTATTCTTTACCGACAACATACAGGAAGCTGAAATTGATACCTGTCGG
Source organism: Anaerostipes sp. Marseille-Q3525 (assembly GCF_018223505.1). Taxonomy (NCBI): domain Bacteria; kingdom Bacillati; phylum Bacillota; class Clostridia; order Lachnospirales; family Lachnospiraceae; genus Anaerostipes; species Anaerostipes sp. Marseille-Q3525. The sequence continues at coordinate 85,359 of NZ_JAGTTT010000008.1, read as the reverse complement.
TTTAATAATAAATTTTTTGGTTTTTCTATAAAGATCACTTGTTCATTTCTTGAAAATGCTTCTAAATCATTTTCTTTCATATATGCGATCGCATATCCCATGCTCAATGGTTCAATATTGGTTGTTGATGATTTTTTTAATGTCTTTAGATCACCTGCATAACGAAAGATAATCTCCCATCGATCAAATGTCTGATCATATCCAGCATTTAAATCTTCTGACCTTTCCCGTTCTTCTTTCGTAAGATCCAGTGCCAGATTGAACTGGTTATCAAATTTCTCATCTTGTTCCATAAGATCCTTTCACTTTCTATTGGTATGGTCTTATTTTATGCCTGTTTCTTTGCGTTCATTCCTATTTCACTTCTTGCTTACAATACTTCCACACCAATGCACAAATCCCATAAATCGATGATGCTATCATGATCCCCGCAGCAACTGCGATTGCGATCAAGATTGTCTTTTGTCCATATAAAGAAGATAAATGCCATTGCTTGGCAAGAACATAATTCATTGTGTAATATAAATTTCCTCCTGGAACAAGCGGAATGATCCCGGTGATCAAGAATACCGTAACTGGTGTCTTTAAAATTCTGGCCATCGTCTCTGCATAAACCGTTGCGACTGCCGCAGCTGCTAAATTCGCTGCAAATACACTTGGCATCTCATTCCATGCAACTAAATATGCGATCCAGGATACCATTCCTGAAATTCCAGCCATACAAAGTTTTCTTCCTCGAAGATTATAAAGCACTGCAAATCCAAAACTTCCGACAAAACTTGCAAGTACCTGAATGATCTCTGTTTTCATTTATAACACACCTCCCCAAAATATCAGTGCCATAAAAGAACCTGCCGCAAGAAAGACTGCTAACAACACGGATTCACACACACGCAAGATTCCAGACATCATATCCCCACCGATCATATCTCTAAGTGCATTGACAAATGCCACTCCCGGAACAAGCAGCATGATATTACCGATAATGATCTTTCCATAATCCTGTGTTATTCCAACGCTTGCACAAACATATGCTAATGATGCTACAAAAAATGATAATAAAAAATTTAGGACCATTTCATTTGGTGCAAGTATCTTTAAGTATCTGGCTAATATCGTTACTAAAGCTCCACTTAGTGTCGCTATAACATCTTCTGTGATTCCCCCTCCATAAAATGAAGTCCAGGCTGCTGCGATCACGGCTGATACGATCACTTCTTCCAAAAATGTGATCATATTTCCATTTTTTATTTTCAGAACTCTTTCTCTAACTTCCTCTTCTTCCGGAAGATATTTACACATATATCTTGACAGCTGATTTAATTCATCTAATTTTTTAAAATCTGTTTTATAATATCTGATACGTTTTGTCTGTGTTATGATTTCTCCTTCTTCATCTTCGATCGTCGTTACGATACTCGATGTGATAGAAAATACATTAGCTTCTTTTGCCCCGTATGCTTTACAGATTCTTGAAATGGTATCTTCCACTCTTGAAACACCCGCACCAGATTTTAGCATCCATTCTCCGATCTCCATTGCGTATTTCAAAACCTTTTTCATCTCCATAGGAATTACCTCCTGCCATCTAGTCTACCAAAATTGACTGTATTGTAACACAAAAGAAATCCCTGTGCTATGATTACACAGGGATTTCATCTAAAATTCTATTATGACATATAAAAAAAGTTTTATTTTACTATATTAAATTAATCAATCTTCAATCTTATGTGTCCATGCAACTGCCAGTGCTCCTGCACCGATATGGCATGCAACACTTAAAGATAGTGGATCCTGTTGAAATTCCATTTCTGGGAATTCTGCCATCAATTCTTCTTTCCACTTAAGCGCTGCTTCTTTATCTTTCGTATATGCAGACTGAAGATAAGCATGTTTTGCAAAATCTCCATCTGGAAAACGTTCTTCTAATTCTTTTCTTACTGCCGCGATCATCTTTTTCTTTGCCTGTTTGACACCTCTTGTCTTGGCAAATGCATCTAACTTCTCACCATGAATCTGCAGTACTGGCTTGATTCCAAGGACTGTACCGATCGCTGCTCCAGCTGATGTAACACGTCCACCCTTCTTAAGATATTTTAATGTATCTACCATAATGAAGATTCCTGAATCTAATTTATCTGCTTCTAAGATATCTTTGATCTCTTTTGCAGATTTTCCTTCTTCTGCCAATTTCATGGCATCTGCTACAGACTGTCTTTGTGTTACAGAAATTCTCTGATTATCCACAACCTGTACTTTTCCATCATAATCATCGGCTAACATCGCTGCTGTTGCACAGGAACTGCTTAATCCGCTGGACATCGCAATGTGTACGATCTCATCATGATCTTCTAATAATTTCTCCCACAGATCCAACACATCTCCTGGTGCTGGCTGAGATGTCTTGATATCTGCATCCTCATCTAACTTCTGATAAAATTCTTCCTGTGTTAATGTGATATCTTCAAAATATAATTCATCATTAATATAAAATGGCATTGGAATCACTGAGATTCCAAGTTCTTTCCCTTCTTTCTGGGTAATTCCGCTGTTACTATCTGTTACGATCGCAATCTTGCTCATTTTTCTAATCCCTTTCTACTTATACATAATAACATTTATAAATACCGTACTCTTCGGTCTATCTGCTTTTTGCCTTTATCTTACATCATAACAGAGGTCTATAAGTATCGTCAAAGGTTTTTGCCTTATATTTTCAAAAAATACATGACTATTTTCTAATTTCCTGCAGAAATCTTGCAATCGGAAATCCTACAACATTGTAGTAATCTCCTTCAATCCCTTTGATGAAGACCGCTGCTTTTCCCTGAATCCCATATGATCCAGCTTTATCCATTGGCTCTCCCGTCTCAATGTAACGCTCTATCTCATCTTCACTGATCTCATAAAATGTTACCTTTGTTTCTTCATAAAATGTTTTTGCTTCCCCATCTTCGATCAGGCAAACACCTGTATACACTTCATGTGTCTGTCCGCTTAACATCATTAATGTTCTTTTAGCATCGGCTTCATCTGCCGGCTTTCCAAGAACCTGTCCATGATAAGCTACAACTGTATCAGCCCCAATGACCATACTCTGTTTATCTGATCGTTCATAAATATCTCTTGCTTTAATAGATGCCAATTCCATAACCACTTCATGTGGTTCTGTTTTTGTCGTAATCTCCTCGGCATCACTAGGCATAATATCAAAGTCTAAATCTGCAAGTTCTAAGATTTCTTTTCTTCTTGGTGATGCAGATGCTAATATAATATGTTTCAAACTTGTATATCTCCTTTGTTGTTTCTTGTATAGAAACGTTATCTCCATATAGAAAAACAGCTTTTCATACACTTTCGCATACAAAAAGCTGTTTGATGATTTTTAATTAATCTTCAATCTTCTCTTCTAATTTCAGATTGATTCTTCCCATCTTGTCGATCTCTAATACCTTGACAGCTACTTTGTCTCCGATATTAACGACATCTTCTACTTTCTCTACTCTTTCGTTAGAAAGTTTAGAAATATGGATCATTCCATCTTTGTTTGGAGAAAGCTGTACAAATGCACCGAAGTTCATGATTCTTACAACTTCACCTTCATAGATATCTCCAACATTTAATGGTTCTACGATAGATTTGATGATGCTGATCGCTTTGTCGATCATTGCCTGATCTTCACTTAAGATATCGATACGTCCACTTTCGTCAATATCAATCTTAACACCAGTTTCATCAATGATTCCATTGATTGTTTTACCCTGTTTACCAATAACTTCTGAAATCTTTTCAGGATCGATCTTGTACTGGGAAATCTTTGGAGCATATTCTCCAACGTGGTCTCTTGCAGCTGGGATCACTGGGTTCATTACATCGTGAAGGATATGTGTTCTTGCTTCTTTTGTTCTTGCGATCGCTTCACGGATGATCTGTTCTGTTAATCCATGAATCTTAATATCCATCTGGATCGCTGTGATACCTTTGTCTGTACCAGCTACTTTAAAGTCCATATCTCCGAAGAAGTCTTCTAATCCCTGAATATCTGTTAAGATGATGTAATCGTCATCTCCTTCTCCTGTGACAAGTCCTACAGAAATACCTGCTACTGGAGCTTTGATCGGAACACCTGCTGACATTAATGACAGAGATGATGCACAGATACTTCCCTGAGATGTAGATCCATTAGATTCCATGATCTCAGATACTGTACGGATCGCATATGGGAATTCTTCTTCACTTGGTAATACTGGAACTAACGCACGCTCTGCTAATGCACCATGTCCGATCTCACGACGTCCTGGTCCTCTGCTTGGTCTTGTTTCTCCTACAGAATAAGAAGGGAAGTTATAGTGATGCATATAACGTTTTGTAGTTTCTGTTACATCGATTCCGTCAAGACGCTGTGCTTCAGATAATGATCCAAGTGTTGTTACTGTCATAACCTGAGTCTGTCCTCTCTGGAATAATGCAGATCCATGAACTCTTGGTAAGCAGTCAACTTCTGCATGAAGTGGACGGATCTGTTTGATCTCACGACCATCTGGACGTTTGTGATCTTTTAAGATCATCTTACGAACAGTCTTCTTCTGGAATGCGTAAACAGCTTCACCGATCTGTGCTAACCATTCTTCATTCTCAGCATATCTTTCTTCTAATTTCTCTTCGATCGCACGAATATTTGCTTCTCTTGTCTGTTTATCATCTGTAAATACAGCTTCTTCCATTGCTTCTGGTGTAATGAAAGCTACCATATCATCATACATCTCTGGATCTACGATATGATGTTCATAATCATGTTTTTCTTTTCCACATTCAGCAACAATTGTGTCGATGAATTTGATGATCTCCTGGTTTACTTCGTGAGCTTTGAAGATTGCTTCTAACATCACATCTTCAGGCACTTCATTCGCACCAGCTTCGATCATGATAACTTTCTCTCTTGTAGATGCAACTGTTAATGCAAGATCAGAAACTTCTTTCTGTGCAGAAGTTGGGTTGATCACGAATTCTCCATCGATCAGTCCTACCATTGTAGATGCTGTAGGTCCGTCAAATGGAATGTCAGAGATTGCTGTTGCAATCGCAGAACCAAGCATAGCTGTAAGCTCTGGGCTGCAGTCTGGGTCTACAGACATAACTAAATTGTTTAATGCAACGTCATTTCTGTAATCTTTAGGGAACAGTGGTCTCATTGGACGGTCGATCACACGGTCTGTAAGAATTGCATTCTCAGAAGGTTTTCCTTCTCTCTTTAAGTATCCACCTGGGATCTTACCTACTGCGTATAATTTCTCTTCGTATTCTACACTTAATGGAAAGAAATCAATTCCATCTCTAGGTTTTTCAGATGCTGTTGCTGTAGATAATACAACAGTATCGCCATAGTGCATAAATGCTGCACCATTTGCCTGTGCTGCAACACGTCCGACTTCAACCATCAGTGTACGTCCTGCAAGTTCCATGCTAAACTGTTTTGTCATAGTTCGTCTCCTTTATATTCTTTTGTCTTAAGGCGCCGAAACAACTGAAAAACCGACTACTAACCTGCTAATCTTCGTGATTTTATTCACTTATTAGCTGTAATAAGCTTTTCAGCAGTCTCGGAAAACGCCTCAGTAACTTAGTTAGTATATCATGGTTTCTTAAAAAAAACCAGACGCAATTTGTCAAAAATCTTCCACACCACATATCCAACTGCGGCTCCTATGGTATTCGTCATCACATCATCGATCTGTGCATATCCTCTGCCAGTCATATGCTGCATTACTTCAAGCATACAACTGATCATGCATGCACTTCCTACACACATCCAGATTTTTCGAATCCTCTTAAATGCAATTGGAAGTAATATACCATATGGGATAAACATGATGATATTTTCCACAAAATACGCATGAGCGATCATTGAATTCCCCCATGTTTCAAATAATTTTAAACTTACATCCGTTCTTGTTCCTGGTTCTCTTGAGAAAAATCCTACATTAATAAATACGATCGCATAGATCACGATCAGTGTCCAGACATATTTCTTTCTATGAAAATGTTTCCCTTGTGGAAAGATCATGTCAAACATCTTTAACAGCATCAAAAATACCATTCCGATACTGCATGCGACAATCAGATATCTTAATGGCTCCATCATATCCTCTTTTATAAAAAATGAAAGATATTTTATTTTTTGTAACAACTTATCTGCCTCCTCTCTTTTGCTTTCTTTTCCCTATTCATAATTTACGCTATCATATTTCTTTAAAGAATAAACGAATATGGTGTGAGTGGTTATTTATATGGTGCGAAATGTAAAAGAGGATGCCGTTTCTTTCGACATCCTCTTGGTTTAACTAACAACTTCTTAATGTTCTTACTTCTGGTTCAGCAACTTTTTTATCTTCTGATACCCATAAATCTTTGTAATTTAATTTTAAAAGTCCTGTAATCATTAAGCTTAATACTAAGATCATTGCGACTGTTCCTAAAAAATGAATCATCATATTCTCCTTTTTTATTTTTTGTATTCTGTATTATGTATTTTCTATGTATATTTTATCAAATTATTTCTACTCATTCAATCTATTATGATATTTTCTAGGAAATGACGATACTATATATATGACTTTCTTGAGATAACCAGCAATCTTCTCAAGAACTATTATTGATCACAGAAGGATTTTGTGCAATTTGTAGTACCAATTTTTGTAGTAAGAATATAGGATTATGATAATGACTATACCGAACTCTTACGATCATTCGTTATAATCCAAATTTTTCTATGATATTTTTCTCCGTACTGAGCTGTAATCTATAATGGTCTCATAAATTAAGACACTTTTTCGGACAGATCTTAATGAATCTGATATACTTAAATCAATACATAAGAAAGGATTCAGTGTCATGTCCAGAAAAAGAAGAAATTTTAGTGCAAAATTTAAATCAGACCTTGTGATCGAGCTACTCAAAGGAGAAAAAGATCTCAATACCTTAGCAACAGAAAACAATATTCAACCAAATCTTCTCCGTAACTGGAAAAGAGAATTCTTGAACAATGCTTCTGCTGTGTTTGACGACAAACGTGAGGAAAACCTCAAGGAAAAGCTTGTCGAAGAACGCAAGGAAAAAGCTGAGTATACAAAAAAGGTTGGTCAGTTAACCATGCAGGTGGACTGGCTCAAAAAAAAATCTGAAGAAATTTGCGGACCTGACTACGAGAGTAAATTTAGTCCGAAACCTTTTGACGACTAAAGAACTTCCTGCTTCTGTTGGCGCAAGCTTACTTGATATCAACCGTACAAGTATTTATTACAAAGAATCTCCAGTATCCGATGATGAACTGGCATGTAAAGAGATCATAGATCATCTCCATACAAATAATCCAACCTGGGGTGCAAGACAGATGTCTGCACAATTAAAAGCCAGACGATATATGAATGAAATGGACATTCATCCAATCTATCCTAAGATGAATCTGTCTAAGCGTATGCAACAGGCAAAAGTCTGTCCTTATCTACTCCGCAACACTGTCATCGATAAGCCAAATCAGGCATGGTCCATTGACATTACATATATCCCGATCAAACACGGATTTCTGTATCTGACTGCAGTGATCGACTGGTACAGCCGCTGTATCGTCGGATGGGAAGTAGATGATACTCTTGATACCCGAATGGTGCTCAATGCATTAAATAAAGCATTTAAGATAGCCAAACCTCAGATCTTGAACTCAGATCAGGGATGTCAGTTTACCAGCCAGCAATATATCGATTTTGTAAAAGAAAATGGTATCCGTCAGAGTATGGATGGAAAAAGTCGCTGGGCTGATAATATCATGATCGAACGATGGTTTCGAAGTTTTAAGTATGAAGAAGCTTACCTGACACAATATAATAATATCAAAGAAGCCAGAGCAGCTATCAAACGATATGTTCACACCTATAACTTTGAAAGATATCATTCTGCATTGGATTATCACACACCAGCGGAATATTATTATCCTGCAATGCTGATGTCATATGTAGCTTAATTATCTGTAAAGAAAACTAGTTCATCCTACGTACATCTCTACAGATACAGTAACTTATCAACCTATCAGTTCATTATAAAAGTCTTAGATTTTTGTCTTGACAACTGAACCACTATATTTACAATATAAAAGTCCCTTTTTTGCAAAAATTGAACCTATTTTTCAAATTTTTTCATATTTTTTATTCAATATAACTATTCTCTTTGTAAGCTAACTTCTTAATGTCCCTGAGACCTTAAGGACCATCCCACAAATAACTAACTCTATCTGATTCTATAAAAATCAAATTGTATTGGCTATCATCCTCTCCAGAAGCTTCTATCTAAAACTACTAACCTTATCTTTAACCATCGTTACCATTCCCTTAGTTTCCTCAGGTAACAATATTAAAGATGATACTACTGTACACACAATATACAATAAAATACCAATAATTGCATTAAACATAAATCCACACACTAAAAATGCTATAACCTGCACAAATGGATATATTAATTCTCTTATTTTATAATCCAACCATTTAAAATCTGGAAAACATATAAAATACCAAAAAATTGCTGAAAGTAATGTACCAATAGCAAAACTTTCTTTTACAGGATATATTTTAAAGCATACAATATTAAATAAAAATCCCATTACAATTACCAATGTTAATTTAATAAAATATGTACGTTGTTTTCCTTGTGCTTTATACAGATTAACATATATACTTTTTATAATAATATAAAATAATTGAGATGCAAATAATAAAAACATTACTCTAGATGAATTTAAATATTTTCTCAAATATGTCTCCAAAATAAATCTAGCAGGAAAAGCACTACTTACAATTACCGCTGCAAAAATCATAACCTGATTTCTAATTTTCTTGATTCTGTCTACATTCTTTTCCCTACAGAAGAAATTATATAGAGTAATTGTTACTGGTGTAACGGCTACATTCATAAAATTTTCCATACTCACAGCAAAAGAATATTGTGCAAATGCCATTGTATCCAATAATGCTTTAACAAACCATCTATCCATACTTGTTAATAAAACAGAAGATAGATTGCCAACCGTTAATAAAATTCCATCTCGAATATTGTTAATAAACTCTTTAACTGAAAATGTAAAAATTTTATATCTAGTATCTTTAAACATTCTTCTACAGTTAATTTCTAATACAATCCAAATCAAGAAATAAACAACAACATTACTTACCAGAAAATATATTCCGCTATCAACTCTGAAAATAAAGATCCACATCATATTGGCAATGAATATCAATATTGTATTGGCATTCATAATCTTCCCATATAATCCAAATTCACCAGTTGCTTGATATAGCTGTTTGAAATAATTTCCCAAATTAATTGGCATCACGGCCAATGAAAAACATATAAATAGTGGATTTTTTAGACATATAGAAACTATTGTGCAAATAAATGTGACTAAAATCTGAAATATTCTTAATGTTGATAGATTTGTATTTAAATCATCTTTTTTTATATTATTTACAGATTTTCCTCCATATTTCAAATACATTCCATCTACAAATCCAAAATGAAATAAACCAGCATAACTAATATATAACTGAAATGTCTTGATCATTGCATAATTTTCCACACTTAATTCCTTGGGTAATACAAAATTTGTTATTAAATTAAACCCTAAGTTTATTAGATTTGCTATCATTACATATAGCATACCTTTTTTTAATGATGTTGCCATTTATACATTTCTCCTAACTACTTTACTTATTCCAGTATTTATTGGATCATAACGATTATTATTGTTACGTTTTTTATTTATTTCATTTTTTTTATTTTCAATAATATTATATTTTATAAATAAAATAATAATAATCCAAAACATTTGTGATGCATCAGCTACACTAAACATTTCAATCAAGTAACTCATAAAACATATAACAAAAGCATTATTTATATTTCGTTTGTCTTGCTTATTTGAGAACTTATTAGCTAATATTATCAAACTAATCAATAATACTAAAAATCCTATTGTTCCAAATATACCTTCCTGAACAAAATACCCAACAATTCCATTATCTATTGTAGATGTTTCAAACCACCCAATCGTATCTTTATAATATTTCAATACACCTCTTGTATGACATGATGCCCCTAATCCAAAAAGAGCATTATTCATAATTGTCCAAAGAATACCTGTAAACTGTATCAATCTTGAATCTAATCCCGTACTTGAATTTCCCCCAAAATCATCAATTACAATATTAGTGTTTACAATCGCAAACATTGATTTAAAAATTCCTGTAATCTGACTTGTAACACTAGGTACCAGTAATGAAATCATCACTATACATACTACAACAGCAATCAATCCACCTACTAATCTTTGTCTATGTACTTTATTCATTCTTATAATTGCAATAGCTATCATAAAAATTAACGCAGCTATAGATCCTCTGGATTCTGTAAGTAACAATCCAATTATATTTAAAACACAGATTATTAAAAATCTTTTTTTTCTACTACGTTCAAATAAAAAATAAGCAATCGGAATCATTAATGCACAATACACTCCATAATATACTGGATGTCCAAAACCTGCTTCTGCTCTCATAATTCCCATTCGAATAGTAGATGCCATTAACATATCTCTCGATACAATTTTTAAATTATAAAATAAATTTTGTCCAATTCCCACTGATATAATACTTATAATTGCAACAAATCCACTTCCATAAGAAATTGCTTCTACACATTTATTTATTTGTTCCTCAGATTTAAGCATTTGTAATACAATTAATGTTAAAATCAATTGTTCCAAAATAACAGAAAATTCTGTATTCAATGCTTCTGTAAGATTTAAACAATAAAATCCATTAGCAACTATTCTACCTACGAAATAAATGCATAATGGTACTAGCATTTTTATTTTTCTTAAAGATCTGATTTCAAAATATATTCTACCCTTTTGATGCAATAACAACGATCCCATCATTATTAATATCATTACTCTACTAGCTTTGAGTAAAGGCAAACCTCCACCTAATTCAATTGCAAAATAATCTGGCAATATAGGATAAAAGAAAAAAAAGTAATATAAATAATATTTTCTTTTAAAACCTATTATATACATAGAAATCAAAATAAATATAATAAAAAAAAGCATATATACCTCATTTTTTCTATTAATTCAAATATTATAATGAATTAAATAAAACTCTCAATTTAGCTTTATAAAAAGCTCTCTTACTAATATCATTTTTATATGGAATTAATAAAAGCTTAATTTTTGATTTTAAATTTTTTCTATAATAAGAAAAATCCAAAAAAGCATCTTTAATTTCTGGTGTCATTTTTTCACCATATCCAATCAAGACCTCTTTCGCCATATCACTTCTTTTAATTCCTTCATACAAAATAATTTCTTTCAAAATCTTTGCTATAGAATGTTTCTGTGCCCCCAAAACATTATTATCATGTTGTCGATAATAGATATGTGGACTTTCATCATAAAAGAATTTCCCATTTACTGCCAAACACACAAAACTCACCCAGCTATCATGCATACTACATACTTTAGGAGAATATTCCTTTAAAACTTCTAAAAGTTTTTTATTAAATACAAATGTACATCCAGGAGTTCCAAATGTCAAAATATCAGACAACGGTTTTTCAAATGTATTTCTATGTTTAGAAAATTTTATATGATTTAAATCTTTATCTGTAATATCTACTGCACAGCTATATAATGCTGGATTTTGAGCTTGTTTTAAATACTTCACCGCACTTTTCAATTTATCTACATTCCATACATCATCTTGATCACACAGAGCATAATAATCATATGTCAAAGGAGCTTTCTCTATCAAATCCAAAAAACTCCTTGCTGGTTTTAAATTTTTCCCGGTATATACTTTGAAATGTTCATTCTCATATTTTTTTAAAATTTTCAACGTAGTATCGCTAGATCCATCATCTCTTACCAATAAGTCAACACAAACATCTTTTTGAGATAACACACTAGTTATTAATTGATTAAGATATTTTTCACCATTATACGTTGATAATAGCACTAAACAATTTACCATTTTTATAATCTGCCTTTCTGCGAAAAACACACTTTATTACATACATTAAAATCTTTATTTGTTATCTATCAACATCGTTTTTAAACATTTCACACAAGACTCCCTATGAGCATCCATAATTTCATTGACTCTCGAAAAATCAATTTTATCTTTTATAAATCTAAAATCATTTAAATCCTTCAATATTCTGTCTTGTAATCCTGTCAATTCCAAAATACTCTGATTTCTACTACTTGTTCCTGTATTAGGTAATACTTCTATAAATTGAGTATTAAAGTTGATTGCAAATGCTGTTCCATGAAATGAATCAGTAATCAAATATTTAGCATTTTTTACTAAACTCAAAAATTCACCTATATCTGGTAAATATACAAATTTTCCCCCTCTTTTAAACTGATGAAATATTGGAGATACCCTAACTAGTTTCAACCCTGATTTTTTAGCAAACATCTTTGCATATGCATTTAATTTCTGATCATTATGAATCTGATATACCAAAACATATTCCTCTTTTACGACATTTTTAGTTATATATTTTGACCATTCATTTTTATCTATTAATAATGTTGGATCAAGTACTTGTTCTGATTCTATTCCCATATCATCTAAAATTTCAACAGCTTTATCCTCTCTTACTGCAATCTTATCATACTGTGCTAAATATTGTTTATATTCTTTCATCGTCTTTTCATTAAATTTTGCTTTACCAAAACTAGATGCAAAGGCTATTTTTTTATTACCTTTCGGTACAAAATCCAAAAAATATGCTGAATCGTAAGTTCCCGTTGATACTGGTCCCCAAACTTGATCACTTCCTGTCATAAAAACAGCTTTACTATTTTTAAAATATTTTCTTAATTCTTCATGCGAATTAACTTGCTTGGTCATCAAAAGATATTTTTTTCTCATTTTTGTAAAATGATGATACATAACAATATTTTCTGGCTCTCTACCTAAGATATATGCCATTTTCTTTAATGGATTCTTATTCCATCCCTTTTTTTGCTTCAATTGTATAAAGGCAATTCTTGACCCTGTCTCTTCTTTCGCAATATAATCAATAATCTTGCTTTCTACTCCAATTTTATCCAATATCTTTTGTGTCGCAATTGATTGTAATAATGAGCCATAGTTTGCTGGCCTATGACGTGTAATCACTCTTACCTGTATTTTCATTTATTATTTCCCCTTTATTACCGCTTTCAATTTTAATCGTATTGTTCTTGGAATCATATTATATATTCTATGTACAATAATTTGTTTTTTATATTTTTTTCTAAACCACTTTTCGATTGCAATGTATCCATGATCAGAATATTTTCTCATAATCATTTCCCGACTATCAGGTCTCTTAGATGGTATATTTAACTGACCATTCCGACGACTAACTTTCTCAAATGAGGAATCATTCATTTGAAGTAATTCTTTTATATTCTGACAAGTTTTTATTCCTTTTTCAGTATTAGCTAGAATACAAGATATTCCTTCTTTTTCATTGTACATATTATTTTTCAGTAACTCAGGATGTTCCTTTTCAATTCCCCAATAATCTCCAATTGTCAAATCTGCACATCGTTCTCTTCTAGCATATTTACACGAATAACAATTCTCTCGATAAATCATCCCATCTAAAAACAAAGTATTATAAGAATTTAATCTTGCTGGAATATATACTTTCTTTTGCTTTCTTCCTTTAGCTAAAGTAATCCTACCATTCATTCCCCAGCCTTTTCTCTTATCCCTAAAAGCATAATCTACAATCTTATCTGCACTTCTTCTCTGTTTTTCTATTTGTAAATAATCATCAAAAAACTTAGCATTAGGAACGCCATGACATATGACATCTATTGTATAAAGATTATCATACTCTTTCCCTAAATATTCATAAAGTCCACTAATCTGACATGGAGTTCCAGAAAATAGTACGATTCTTCCTTTCTTTAAATAGTCTTTAGTCTGTTTGTATGTAATTCCAATAGCACTTTGTACATATTTAGATCCTTGTAATTTAGTTAATTGCTTTTGATTCTCTATCTTTATATGATGTGGATTTGCATGCCCATTTTCAAAATCTAATGTTGCACCAAACACAACCCCTCCATCTTTTAATATTTTAGTCGCAACTGCAGCAAACACACCACCTGATGCCGAATTTAATAGCTGCTTTTTATTCTTACTAACCGCTACAAATACTTGCTTAGGTTCAAACAACTTAGAACCATTCTGATAAGCACAAACCTTCTTACAAGCTCCACACTGAACACATTTTGTCTCATCAATCTGTGGATATAAAAATCCATAATCATCTTCTTCCATGCGAATCGCATCTTTAGGGCAGACATTCATGCACGCACCACATGCACAACAATTTTTCTTGTCATCAAATAAAATAATTTTATCCTTGGACATTCTATACTCCTCTATTTTCCTTTGATCACTCGTCGCAAATAATCAATACTTGCTTCTCGTTTCTCATCAATAATCTCATTCACTACACTATAATCAATTTCATCTCTCATCTTCTCTAAATCGAATTTGAAATCTTTATCAATTTTACGATTTGGAATATGTAATTCTCTTAATAGTGCTCCAACTTTTTTGATTCGGCTCTCATTTGTTAAATAAACTTTAAATGGTCTCTCATTCAAAATTGAGAATACTGCTCCATGGAATGTTCCAGTAAATACAAAATCTGCATTTCTAAACATTTCAACCCATTCAAATGGTGCCAAATCTACTGTAATATCTGTATATTGCTTATCACATTCTCCTGCCCCGTATACTGCATAACCATGTTCCTTTGCATATGCAAAAATCTGTTTCTTGATTTTTTTAGGCAAATGCTCACAATAGTAAAATAATATATAAGGTTTCTTAGGAACTTTTAATTTTGTTTTTGGAAACTTACTTAAAAATGTTGGATCTAGTACTCTTGTTGGATAGTTTCCTGTAATATGTTCCACTAAATCTGCAGTCAGATCATCTCTTGCTGATATTGCTTTAAATCTTTTAATTCCTTCTTCTACATAACTTGGAATCACATCATTTGCACTTGATTTACCCACACTTGGTGCGTATGCAACTAAATTTTGACATGTAAGCCCATGCCCAAATTTAACTTTAGCGTCACCTTTTCCGTCTTTAAAATTCCAAACTTCATCACTACCAGCAATAATGTAGTCATACCCCATTTTGTTAATCTGCTTTGCTGAAAAACAGACTTTAGATAATGTCATATATTTTTTTCTAGCTTTTGAAAAAATACTAGGAATTCTTATTTTTCTTAACCATTCTTTGATTCCTTCGCGATCTTTATAAAAACGGAACCATCCACCTACATTGATTACAAAATGTTTTACATTAATGCAGTTAATAATTTCAACCTGATCTTCTGGAAACGCTTTCGCCATTGCTTCTCTTAAGGCATACGCCTGTAAAAACGCTCCATAATTATCTATATACTGATGTGTTAAAATACCAATTTTCATATATTCTCCCTATATAATTCAATATATCTTTCCTGTAATTTTTTAGCTTCTTCAACGATATTATATCGATTCTTAGTTATCACTTCATAATTATTTTTTCTGGTCTGATCTTTTAAAGCTTTTTCTAAATAACCAACCCATTGTCTCTTATCTGATGTAGAAACAAAAGATACCTTATCTGTTAGTCCAATCTCTCTCGTTATATTATCAGAAAATACACATGGCAAGTCTGCCGCCTGTGCTTCCACTCCTACAACAGGCAGCCCTTCCCATACTGATGGCAAAACAAAAGCATCGAATGCCTGATACCACTCATTCGCATTTCCTACATTTCCTACAAATAAAACAGCATCTTCAATTCCAAGAGTTTGAACTTTTTCCTTAATTTTAGGCATTAGTTCTCCATCTCCTAATAAAACCAGTTTTGTATCCTTATGATTTTTATAATATTCCACAAAAACATCAATTAAAAAAGTATGATTTTTCTGTGCCATAAAACGACCCACATGCCCTATTACTTTTTTATCTTGTAGATGATATTCTGATCTAATTCTATTTCTTATTTCTTCATTATACAAAAATCGTTCAACTTCTATTGCATTGGGGATAAATTCATAGTCTTTGTTTTCAACGACTTTATTTCCAAAATAACATCTTGCTGCTTCTATACCACATGTAAAATTATGATTTATATTATATTTTAATCGACTTCTACAAAAAATCTTAATCGGCCATTTCCAGTCCTTGGTAATGCTCGCTCCATGTGCATGAAATATTCTAATGGGAATTTTATTCTTTTTCGCCGCATGTAATGCATAAACACCCAAAGCGCCATTGTGTGCCTCTACTATTCTATATTGGGGATATTTTTCAAATAGCTTTTTCATATATTTTAAATATTGAGGATACTTTGCCGGATTTAAACCTGGGGTATGAAAAATATGGCCTCCCATTTGCTTTATTTCTTCATCATAAGCTCCTGGTTTAGTCTTATTACACAAAAAATCAAATTGAACTTTTTCATGATCCATATGTCGGTAATAATTCATAAGCATTGTTTCAATTCCTGCTCTATCCATATTACTTACAGAATGTAATACTCTAATCATTTTGCTTTCCTTTCACCTTAATAACCTCAAATAGAAGCCACACTACTATTCTCTACTAATTTTTCCTTGCAGCTTTTCTTTCCTCTATAAACCTCAACAGTTCTATTCACAACATCTTCCCAATTATACCTACCACAAATATACCCAGACGCTTCACTCTTATACTTCTCCACAAGCTCCACATCATCACAAACCATCTGCAGCTTCTCCTTCAAGTCCTCAACATTAGCCTTCTTAAACAATATCGCCTTATCCTCAACCACATCAGCAATCTCAGCAATATCAGACCCGATCACGCAGTTCCCATAGCTCATAGCCTCAAGCAGACTAAGTGGCATTCCCTCTAACTTAGAAGGCAACACATAAACATAAGCATTACTATAAAGTTCCTCTAATGTTCTACCAGAAACAAACCCAGTAAAGATAATATTCGGATTATTCCCAGCCAACTTCTTAAGTTTCATCACATAATCATCCGTATCACTAGTATCTCCAGCAATCACTAACTTCTTATCCGTCTTCACATTCTGATAAGCTTCAATCAGATAATGAATACCTTTCTCTTCTGTAAGTCGTGACAACGCACAAATATAATCATCTTTATGCAGACCAAATTTCTTCGTGAGCAGATCAGCTTCCACATTCTCAGGTCTTGATACTCCATTGGGGATGAGAATTGTATCTCGACCATACGTCTGTTTAAAATAATCTTGAACTCCTTTACTCAAAACAATGATTTCATCTGCATATTTCGCAGCCACTTTCTCTCCAAATTTGATATATTTTGAACCAAATCCAGATTTCCATTTATCTCTTGCCCAATCCAATCCATGGATTGTTACGATACAACGTTTTCTGAATAATTTTGGAATCCAAAGAGCTGTGCAAGGTCCTTCTGCATGAAAATGTACAATATCATATCTTCCAAATGCTGCTCTGATAGCAGCAGAAAAGGAGGATGTCATTGCTGCCAGCCCCTTCTTGTTGATCGTCAATACTTTCTTTAATTTTACGCCTTTATATGTACCATTTTTTACGGTATTTACATATTCATTTTCAACTTTATCACCGGAACGATTATAACATGTAACTTGATGTCCTCGTTTTACCATCTTAGGACACATCGTAGTCAGTACAAGTTCAATTCCGCCTCTTCTTGATGGAACAACTTTATGTCCGATCATCGCAATTTTTAATTGTTTCTTCCTTATATAATTACTACTCACCGTACACTTCCCTTCTACTGCGCCCCATCATCACCCTTAAACACAAGCGCCACTGTCTTAAACAATATCTTAATATCCAACCAAAGAGACCAATTCTCAATATACTGAACATCCAATTTCACAATCTCCTCAAAATCAGTAATCGTACTACGACCACTAACCTGCCAGATTCCAGTCAACCCAGGTGTTCTACAAAGCCTCTTCTTATGATAAGCATTATACTGCTCAAATTCATCCACTGTAGGTGGTCTAGTCCCAACCAGACTCATATCCCCCTTCAGTACATTCCAAAACTACGGAAGCTCATCAATACTAGTCTTCCTGATAAATTTCCCAACCTTCGTAATACGAGGATCATCTTTCATCTTAAACATCAGCCCGTCCATCTCATTCTGAGCCATCAATTCCTTCTTACGCTCCTCCGCATCCTGATACATCGATCTGATCTTATAGATCTTAAATATTCTACCATTTCTACCAACTCTCTTCTGAGAAAACAATAATGGTCCCGGAGATTCCAGTTTCACCGCTGGTGCCACAAAGATCAATGCGATTCCAGTGATCAAAAGTCCAACCAGTCCACCAAGGATATCCATCGCTCTCTTAAGAAGTAACATAAATAAAGAAACTTCTCTTCCAGAAAATGATACAACATTATATGGTCCTACAGTTTCTAATGTCTTATTTAGATTCTGATTGATCTGGAATAAAGGAATATTCAGACTTGTATTGATTCCCATATCCTCAAAATTCTGAATTGTCATTGCAACTGGATATTTATATTCTTTTGGAATGTAGCTAAACACTTCATCTACAACATTTCTTGCTGCGTATTCAAACATACTTCGATATGTAAATCCAATGACTGGTATCCCATAGACATTTTCTCCTACCATATCTTTATCTATAATGACAATACTCGTGATCCATAAATCCCATGTTTTTTCTTTTATAATATTCGTGATCACTTGCTCTGCTTCACCACTAGTTGTGATCAGCATCATTTTCCTTGCAAATGAATGATTGGATCTTCTTCGCAGCCAGTACTTACGGTACAGACGATGTGCTATGATCATATAAAAGAACTCAAATCCGATCGTAAACATATAAATGAATCTTGAATACTCGGATGCATCTGCCATCAGCAATGCGATCATTGACATCCCGGCTCCAGTCAGAACTGCTGTCTGAAAATCGCATCGTATTTCGTCTTTAATTTTACGCTTAAAAAAACTGCGATTTGGGTGGAACAGCAAGTAAACAAAAGTCAGAACTGCCATTGCAATGATCCATCGCAAATATGTATCAGCTCTCATAAACCCATATGCTGTTTCTAGATTTCCAAATCGCAGATAAACTGCAACAAAATATCCTGCAGTCAATCCCACCATATCAAGTATATAGATCAGGAAATTCTGCATCTGTCTTTTTGATACTCCCATATTCTTCTAATCCCCATAATATAGTTTTTTTATTCTTGTTCATTAATCTTCTTTATATGTTATCATAGATTTCATAAATTTCAATAAGTTTCCTTGTACTTTTTGTTGTAATAAGTATATTTTTGTCGTTTTTGAACTTTTGTATATTTTAAATTGAACTTTCTTTTCTTTTATGATATAATCGTTTTAATAAATTGAACTTTTTAAATATAAATTGAACTTTTCTTAATAAAGGAGCTGTATTATGAATCAGAAAGAACTATTTGCAGAGCATTTACGTTCTGCTATGGAGCAAAAACAAATGAAACAGGTGGATCTTGTACACGCTGCTGATCAGGCAGGGTTAAAGGTTGGAAAGAGCCATATCAGCCAGTATGTCAGTGGAAAGACTCTTCCTCGTGCGGATATCGCTCATTTTCTTGCAGATACATTGGAAGTTGAGGAGGAATGGCTTCTTGGTGATGCTTCTAAGGAAGATTTCTTTGAACCTGAGATCGATCGTTCTTCTCTGACTGACAATAAGAAGCCTCCTGTTCGTCATTTTAGTAAATCAAGCAAACTTGATAATGTCTTATATGATGTTCGTGGTCCTGTTGTGGATGAAGCGAATCGTATGGAGCGTGATGGAACAAATATCTTAAAGTTAAATATCGGAAACCCTGCTCCATTTGGTTTTAGAACGCCGGATGAAGTCATTTATGATATGAGACATCAGTTGACTGACTGCGAAGGATATTCCCCTTCTCAGGGATTGTTCGCTGCGAGAAAGGCGATCATGCAGTATGCACAGCTTAAGTACCTTCCAAATGTTGATATCGACAGCATTTATACTGGGAATGGTGTCAGTGAGCTTATCAATCTTTCTATGTCTGCCCTGCTTGATGATGGGGATGAGATCTTGATTCCTTCTCCGGATTATCCTTTGTGGACAGCTTGTGCTACGCTTGCTGGTGGTACGGCGGTTCATTATATCTGTGATGAACAGTCAGACTGGTATCCTGATATGGAGGATATTAAGAAGAAGATCAATCATAGAACGAAAGCGATCGTTTTGATCAATCCGAATAACCCAACTGGGGCTTTGTATCCTAGAGAGGTCTTACAGCAGATCGTTGATATTGCGAGAGAACATCAGCTTATTATCTTCTCTGATGAGATTTATGATCGTCTTGTGATGGATGGAGAGGAACATGTATCCATTGCTTCTCTTGCTCCTGATCTGTTTTGTGTGACATTTTCCGGATTGTCTAAATCTCATATGATCGCTGGTTTCCGTATTGGCTGGATGATCTTAAGTGGTAATAAGGCAGTTGCAAAGGATTATATCGAGGGACTTAATATGCTTTCTAATATGAGACTTTGTTCAAATGTGCCTGCGCAGGCGGTTGTCCAGACGGCGCTGGGTGGTCATCAGAGTGTCAATGATTATATTGTTCCTGGTGGACGTATTTATGAGCAGAGGGAATATGTTTATAAGGCACTTTGTGATATTCCTGGTATTTCTGCTGTGAAACCGAAGGCTGCGTTTTATATCTTTCCTAAGATTGATACGAAGAAGTTTAATATCACGAATGATGAGCAGTTTGCTTTGGATCTTTTACGTGAGAAGAAGCTTTTGATCGTGCATGGTAGTGGATTTAACTGGAAGGATCCGGATCATTTCAGAGTGGTTTATCTGCCTCGTATTGAAGTTTTGGAAGATGCTATGGGAAAACTTGGGGAATTTTTGGAGTATTATAGACAGTAAAGTTTGTTTGCCATAGTCTTTCATATATATCACATATTCAAAAAATAGTTATTGCCGCAAAACACACATTTTATTCAGCATTTTTGACAGGTCGCTGATTCGCTGGCATTCCTGCATAACTCTCTTGGTGCGACCCAAAATGGCCGCACCATCGTTCAGACAATGCCCATGCCAGCTGCGAACCCGTCAAAAATACTGATAAAATGCTAATCGTTTTGCGGCAATAACTATTTTTAAGATATGTGATATATAGCGAAAGGTATTGGAAAGGAAACTGTTGGTTATAAAATACAAGAAACGCTCAAGTTATACATTTATCTAAAATACTACTATTTCCTCATATCCTCTATCAAAAGCCCTATATTACTCCCAATAGAATGTTTTAATCCTTCTATATCTTCGCAGAATTCTTTTTCATTTTTGATTGCTGTATCAATATTCCCTACAAATTCTTCCGCTTTGTAATTGCTTTTCTTATAGCTAGGATAAATTTTATGTAATTCATATTCTGCATATCTTTTTTTAGATGTTACCTTTGGATTTTCTGATAGTTTTTCTTGATCTAAGTCGAAAACTTTTTCTGAATGCATCAGTAGCCAAAATTCAAAACATGGATTGGTTACACAGAAACGAAATCCTTGTTCTTCACATTTTTGTTTTACATATTCATACTGTGATTCTATAAAACTTTCTTTATCTCTGTCTACAATTAAGCAAATTTCATCATAATTTTCTTCATATGTTAAGTCTTCAAACTTGATGATTTCTGGAATATATTGAATAATGTTGTCAATCTTATATTTTTGTCCTAATTCTGTCAAAACTTTATTACAAACAAATTCAGGATCATCAATAATATCTTCTAATGTTTTTTCAAATTCTTCTTCACATATTTGTTTCATTGTTTTCCAGATAGCCCTTTTCAACACTTTACTATTAATTATAATCTGTTTTTCATGAAAATAGTCAATAATTTTATCAAACAGGGTTTTGAAAGATATAGTTCCTGTATCTCTTTCCTTTAAATCTTGAATAACTCTATCCAATATTTTTCGAGGATTACTCCATCCTTCTTCACTAAAACATCTAATAATAGGCACTAGTTCTATTAATGAATTAAGCTCTATTTCTTTTCGCATATCTTCTATTGCATCAAAATATAATACTTCAGTATCTGAGCCTTCATATAGTAAAAAATACTTTTTTATAGCTTGCTTTGATTCTGATGCAACTGAACGTCTACCAAAACCAGAACCTTTTCTTTCTCTCATCCATTACTCATCCCCTTTCACAGGAAATACAGTACTGAATTTTGGAACTCCCCCATACCGTCCATCTAAATAGGCCTTATCTATCTTCTGGTCAAATCTTGTATTATATTCTTCCAAAGAATAAATATCACTTTCTCCTGTAATTCTTTTATTAACAAACCACACTTCGTCTCTTCGAAGAATATCAAAATCTAACAATCTTGATTCATGTGTTGTCACAATTAACTGAATATTCCTTTCTGCTGCCAATTGTAAATATGTTTCTACAAATTTACAAGTTAAACTTGGATGTAAACATCTATCCAGTTCATCAATCACATATGTTTTATTTGCTCCCGAAAGTAATACTTCTATTAAATCTAATATTCTAACCGTACCATCTGATTCTTCTGATAAATTAAACAAAATATTCTCTTCCCCATGCAAGAATTTAATTGTCTTTCCTTCAACTTTTCCGTTACTAGCAATATTTAAAATAAAAAAGTCTTTATTGGATCTCATCACAATTCCAATTTCTTTTAATTTCATACGATTTACTGTTACTTTTTTATTCTCTACATCCTTTAATATTTCTTCTTTAATTCTATTTGGAATCATTCTAAATATTTCTTCTGGATCTACATCTACCATCTGAAATCCTGTGATACCTGTTCCAAATGCTTTAATAATTTTACAAACTTCATCTATTTTTTCCGTTTTTGCCATATATGAATAGTCCGAAATTGGTCGATCTGGATAATTAATATCTAATTTTCGTTCTATCCACATATATACATTTCGAAATACTTTAAGATTATTATATTTTTCATATAGAGTTTTCTTATTTTTATTCATTATTGATAATAATAATACTTCTGAATCCTCTTGAATATCTTCGGCATAATTTTTTAATTTTTCATATGACTTTTTATCTCGGTTTAATTCACTGCTAAACTCGGTTTCACCATTTTCAATATCTCTAGTAAAAATATTTTTTTCACTGCCATCACTTTTAAGTTCAACAAGCCATTCTGAAACAAACTTGCTTTGACTTAAAATCACTTCAAATCCATATGCATAATATTTATCATCTAGCATAATTTCTAATTCAAAATAGCTTTTCTTTTCCTTATTTGCTCTGTCAGTTTTACAATACATGTCAGTGTGCCCTTTAGGAAGTCCATCTACAATTGTTTTTTTCATAAAATTCAATGCTTTTACTAAATTGGATTTTCCAGATGCATTCGCTCCATAAACAGCTGCAAATTTTAACAATTTAATTTTATCATTATCGTATATGTGCTCTCTCTTACTTCTAACTTTTCCAGCTATCATAGAAAATTCTTCTGATTGCCCTGATTCATTTTCAAAAAACGAAAGAAAATTCTTTACATTAAATCTAATTAACATTTTAGCACCTCCTATATTCATAGTTTACGTGATTTCCTCACTTACGTCAATATTTGACAATGTTTATTCGCATATTTTACATGTATTCTATGTGTTTTTTTCACATTTATTCATATTATTTTTTACATCTGATACAAATAAACAAACACCGGCATTGTAATGATCGACAATAGTGTCGTCATAACATTAATCGCACTTGCATATTTCGAATCATTCCCATACACCTGACACATCTGTGTAACAGTCGATGCGCATGGTGTGATCGCTGCGAGGTATGTGATGAGAATTATCTTATCTCCTTGTGGATGCCATCCTCTCATTCCTAAGAGATTAATGACTGCTAATGCAATCAATGGTTGAATGATTAGTCTTAGTACTGTTACCAGATAGACTCTCTTGTTTGTAAAGATATCTTTTAGGTTTACTTCAGCGATCAGCATTCCTGTGACGATCATGCTTAATGGTCCGATCATGCCTCCTACAGATGAGAGCGTATTGTTGATGATCTCTGGGAATCTTATTTTTGTGAAGAATAGGATGACTCCTAGGAATACGGAGATCATATTGATGTTTAACAGGATCTTCTTTAGGTTGATCCCTTTTTCCCTGCTGATCATGTTTTTGCCCTGGCTCCAGATGAAGAATAACTGGACGCTCATGAATACACAGCCATATACGACCCATTTACCGCCTAATATATAGGTAACTAATGGGACGATCAGGTTTCCGGAGTTTGAGTAGTAGGCGGATGTGAATTCTACAGAGTCTAGGTGGAACATTTTTTGCATGATGTAGGTTACGAAGAGTAGTAAAAACTGCAGGATAATGGATGCTATGCAGGCTGTGATCAGTCCTTTGGTTACGTTTGGGCTGTAGTCTACCTGAAATGCGTTGATGATGACTGCTGGGATGATCAGGTATAGGATGATCTTTGAGAGGACTTTGCTGTCTTCTCCTTTTAATAGTTTTGTTTTTACGATGATGTAGCCCATTAGGATCATTAGGAATAGCTGGGCAATCTGTTTAAATAGTAATATGCTCATTTGCATGGGTTGTGTTCCTTCTTTCTTATGTCTTATCTTTTTGTTTTGTTCTTTATTATATCATTATGAGCCTGTTTCGATTGTATCTTTTTTGGTTCGTTATTTTCTTTTGTTGATAATTTATTTAAAAAGAGTTAGAATTGTATCTGCTAAAACTTAAGGTGACTGGGCACAGGAGATAGAAGGGAGTTTTATATGAAGAATTCTTCATCTAAGCAGTCCGGTAAGATGGATATGCTTCATGGAAGTTTGTTAGATAAAATTTTATTATTTGCCATGCCGCTTGCTGCTTGTAGTATCTTACAGCAGCTTTTTAATTCGGTTGGTACTGCGGTTGTCGGGCGTTTTGCGAGTAGTGAGGCTTTAGCTGCGGTTGGGAGTAATAGTTCTGTTATTTCTTTGATGGTTACTTTGTTTTCTGGAATTTCACTTGGTTCAAATGTTGTGATTGCAAACTATATTGGACAGTGTGATAAGAAACGTGTTCCTCGTGTGGTACATACAGCGGTTACGCTCGCTTTGTTAAGTGGTGTGTTTTTGCTTGTGCTTGGACAGTTTGTGGCGCATCCGATCCTTGTACTGATGGGTGCTCCGAAGAATATCATTCATCTGGCAACTTTATATCTGAGAATTTATTTTCTTGGAATGCCTTTTTTTATGTTGTATGATTTTGGGGCTTCGATCCTTCGTAGTATCGGGGATACGCGTCGTCCGATGTATGCTTTGATCGTGTCTGGTGTTGTGAATGTTATTTTGAACTTGTTATTTGTTGTAGTATTTCGTATGGGTGTTGCTGGAGCTGGTCTTGCTACGGTTGGTGCGAATGCGGTAAGTGCTGCGCAGATCATTTATTTTCTGATGCACGAGGAGCTTCCAATCCGTCTTTCTTTTCAGTCTTTGATGATCGATCGTGATGCGGTATCTAAGATCTTAAGGATCGGGGTTCCTGCGGGACTTCAGGGAATGGTGTTTTCGCTTGCGAATGTTTGTATCCAGTCTGGGATCAACAGTTTTGGTTCTGCTGGGATTGCTGGGTCTGCGGTGGAGCTTAATTATGAGTATTTTGCTTATTATCTTGTCAATGCATTTGCTCAGACGGTTGTTACGTTTACTGGGCAGAATTATGGAGCGAAGAATGAGGAGCGTTGTAAGAAGATCTTTCGTCTTGGTATGATGTGTAGTGTCATCTCCTGTGGAGTGCTTAGTACGATCTTTGTTGTATTCCGTACGTTCTTTATTGGATTGTTTACGAGTGACCCTGCGGTATATCGTTATGCTGTGATCCGTTTCTTATTTGTTTTGATGTTTGAGTGTTTAACAAGTTCTTATGAGATCAGTGGTGGATGCCTGCGTGGATTTGGGCGGTCTATGACCCCTGCGATCCTTACTGTGTTTGGGTCTTGTGTGTTAAGACTTGTGTGGCTTGCTACGGTTTGTCACTGGTTCCATGATTACAGGCTTTTGATGGTGATCTATCCGATTTCCTGGGTGTTGACTGGAAGTATGGTTTTGGTGGCTTATTTTCGGACTCGGAAGAAATTATTTGTTTAAAAAATGGGTGTCCTTGGTTGGGACACCCATTTTTTTATTCATCTTCCTGCAAGGAAAACGCTCTTTCTTCTATATTTTTCTTCTTATCTGCTTCATAATCTTTCAATTCTTTGATCGCTTGTCCCGACATTGCGTACAGGATGAAGACATTGAAGATCGTCATCAGTCCGATTCCGACGTCTCCTAAGTCCCATACGAAGGTATAAGTCTGGATTCCTCCGATAAAGAGCATGACCAGTGCTAATACTTTGTATACTGTCTGTGATGCCCAGTTATCACCAAATAAGTATGCAACATTGGATCTTGCATAAAACAAGATTCCTAAGAAGGTTGAGAAACTGAACATCCAAAGGATCACGGCGATAAAGATGACTCCAAAACTTCCAAGGTGGTAGTTCATAGCTGTCTGAAGTAAACTCATTCCTGTAAGGCCGTCTGTCATACTCTGTGGTGCTAATAGCATCAGCATTGCGGTACAGCTGCAGATGACGATCGTATCGATAAATACTCCTAATGCCTGTACCAGTCCCATCTGTGCAGGGCATTCGCAGTCTGCGGCTGCCGCGGCACATGGGGCGGATCCTGATCCTGCTTCGTTTGAGAATAATCCTCGTTTCACACCATTCATAAGAACAGCTCCAAATCCACCGGCTGCGACTTGTCTTAGTCCAAAGGCTTCTTTGAAGATTCTTGCAAAGACTGCTGGAATACTTGTGATATTCGTTACGATCACAAAGATCGTGATCAGGAAATATACGACTGCCATGATCGGTACAACGATATCTAATACTTTCACGGTTGCATTCTTTCTTAATACGATCACTGCTGCAATGATCACTAAGATGATCGTTGTGTAGATCGTTGGAATATGAAATGCATTGTTAAATGACTCCGCTACAGAATTGCTGACTACCTGACTGATCCCACACCAGCAGATCAGTCCTGAGATCGCAAACAGGACTGCGATCAGGGTATGTTTTTTCTTCTTGCCTTGTTTTTCTTCCATAAAATGATGGATATAGTACGCCGGACCTCCACGGTATCCTCCGTAGAGTGGATCTTTTTCTTTGTGAAGCTGGGCTAAAGTTGCTTCGATAAAGGCTGTGGATGAACCAAGTAAGGCTGTAACCCACATCCAGAAGACTGCTCCGGCCCCTCCTGCGGATACGGCTGCTACAACTCCGGTTAAATTTCCCATTCCGACACGGGTTGCAGTTGATACAATCAATGTCTGTAAGGATGAAAGACTGCTTTTTTCGCCTTTATCCTTTTTGTTGCTTGCTGTCAGTACTTTTACCATATCTGGAAATAAGCGGATCGGTAGGAATCTTGTTTTTATTGTAAATACGATTCCTGCTGGAAATAATAACAGGATCAGAAGTGAGATTCCTAAACTTCCCCCACCTGGAAGTGGTATATGAATCAAGTCTCCCCACAGGAATTGATATACAGTTTCAATTAATTTGATGATCATTGATCTATCTTCCTTTCGTGATTGCTTCCAAAAAAGAAAGCATGCAATCTTGTTTTATATGCATGCTTTCTTTTCATTATATAAAATTTTGTTATGAAATTCAAGTAATATCGGGTCTTATCCTATTTTAAATATCTGCTTACCAATGTAAGGATCAAAAAGCATCCTACTTCTAATAACACGATCGTTCCTCCTGGTTTGAGTCCGATATAATAAGATAGTGTTAATCCGATCACCGTTGTGATCAGTGCTGTGATCACGCCGATGATCATAACAGCCTTATAGCTTCTTCCTACCTGCATTCCACATGCGATCGGGATAACGAGCATGGATGATACGATCAGAGTTCCTACGGTTCTTGATGCGATGGATACGGTAAGGGCGGTTAACAGTGTGAAGATAAAGTTGATCGTCTTTACTGGTACACCACTGATCCTTGCTGCATTTTCATCAAATCCAATGTAAAATAGTTCTTTGTATAAAAGTAATACACAGAGTAATACTAAGGCACTGATCACGCATACGATCAGTAGTTCGTCTTTGCTGATCGAGATGATACTTCCAAAGAGGAAGCTGTTAAAGTTTGTTCCATTTTTTACAAAACCAGATAACACTCCGGCTAATCCGATCCCTGTTGACATGATGATGGAGATTGCCATCTCTGAATATCTTGGAATCTTTCTTCGGATCGCTTCAACTCCTAGTGCTGCGAACAAACAGATCCCCATCGCTCCAAGGATTGGATTGATCCCAAGTAATAATCCGAGGGCTACTCCGGCTAAGGAAGCGTGAGAAAGTGCATCACCGATCATGGACATTCTTTTTAATACGATCGTGATTCCGATCAGTGGAGTGATCACTGCCAGAAGAATTCCTGTGATAAATGCTCGTTGCATAAATCCATATTGAAGCATTTCTATCATTGTTCCTCAATTCTCCCTTCATCCATTCTCAAAATACGATCACATCCTTTACAATCCTGTAATCTTCCATGTGTGATCATAAAAATAGTTGTTTTGTATTTTGTATTAATCTCATATAGCGTGTCATATAACGCTTTCGTTGATGTGGCATCAACTCCTGTTGTTGGTTCATCTAAGATCAGCAGTCTTGGATTTGAGATCATTGCTCTGGCGATCATCACTCGCTGCTGCTGCCCGCCGGATAATTCTCCAATTCTTCGCTTGAGGAATTCATCCATCCCGAATTCTTTTAATGTATCTTTGATCTTCTTTTTATGTTTCCTGTTTGGAAGATGGAATAAACCAAGTTCCTGATATAGTCCAGTTACCATGATTTCTTCAACCGTTGCCGGGAAACTCTGATTTTTGCTGATCCCATTCTGGGCAACGTAACCAATCTGTTTCTTTAATTTGGAATCATTGTCCATAATAATGATCTCTCCCTCATCTGGTTTCAGTTCTCCCAAAATAAGACGCATAAGCGTACTTTTCCCGCTTCCATTTTCTCCGGTTAATACGACATATTCCCCTTCATTGATCGTAAGATTGATCTCATCTAATACTTCTGTATCGCTGTAACCAAACTTTACATGATTTAGTTGTATCATTTTATCTATGCTTGTTTTGCTCATTCACTTAATGCCTCTTTAATCGCAGAGAGATTTTGTTTCATTACAGAAAAATAATCTTGCCCTGCTTTGATTTTCTTATTGCTTAATCCCTCGAGTGGGTTTAGCATCTTTACGGATGCTCCTGTTTCTTTGGCAATGGTTTTTGCTACTTTCGGGCTTACCAATTCTTCAAAAAAGATCGTTTTGACCTTATGTTTCTTTGCAAATTCAATCACTTCGCTCATTTGTTTTGGATCTGGTTCATCATCTGCTGATAACCCTTCGATCCCCATCTGTTCTAAATCATATGCTTTGCACAGATATCCAAATGCTTCGTGTGCTACGACAAGTTCACGCTTTGAAACTTGTGCTAATTCTTTCTTATATTGTTGATCCAGCTCATCACATCGTGCTGCTTCTTTCTTATAATTGGCTTCGTAATAGTCTTTATTGTCTGGATCTGCTTTGATCAATGCTTTCTTGATCTGATTCATCTCGTATTTTGCATTCTGTGGATCTAACCATACATGTGGATCATTCTCACTTTCGTGCTCGTGATCATGTTCATGTGCATCGGTATCTTTCAACAATTTGATTCCTTTGGATGCTTCTACACTTGTTAATTCTTCAGTGTCAAGACTTTCTAATACATCATCCACCCACTGTTCCATTCCGGCTCCATTATATATGAAGACATCGGATTTCTCCAACTCGATCAGATCTTTCGTAGATGGCTCCCAATCGTGGGGTTCTGTACCAGCCGGTACCATATTCGTCACTTCAATTTTATCTTTGCCGATCTTCTTGGCAAAGTCATACATTGTATAGAAACTTGCAATAACTTTTAGTTTTCCATTCTTATTCTTCTTCGTTGTATTGCCTGTGCATCCCATCAGACATAAAGAGAGTGTTGTTATACATACTAATATAGATAGAAGTTTTCTTTTCATTGTTATACTCTTTCTTGGTTTTTATGTTCCCAGGGACCTTAAGTTCTTAAAACTTAAGGTCCCTGGGAGCTACATACACTTATTTATAACAAACACAAGAAATACTGTCAAGCTTTCTCATTTACCGATTGATAAATAAAAAGGAACAAAATGCATCCTGTTTCCATACTTCTTTGCCGTATACAATCCTGTAACATGCAGTATACATGAGGATTGCGAGTGCTACGTCCACAACGCTGTGTTGTTTTAGAAGCATCGTTGACATGATAATTAATATCGTTAAGAGCACTACTGCGATATCTGTTGTTTTCTTAAAATGTTTCCGCTTATTCTGAAGAATTGCCATGCAGCATGTAAGGGAATTGAATACATGAATACTTGGCAGTACATTTGTCGGTGTATCGGTATGATAAATAAACTGCACCGCCTGAATAAAAATGCTGTTTCCGCTAAGTACTGGTCTTAAATCCTGTCCATTTGGAAATACTAAGGAAATAACTAAAAATAAGGTCATTCCTATTCCCAATGTGATCATCAACTGATAGTATTCTTTCCATTTATTTTGATTGAAAAACATAAAATACAGTACAGTTACAGCTACAAATATAAACCATAGCAAATATGGAATAATGAAATATTCACAAAATGGGATTTTCTCATCAAGTACTGTATGTACAATATAATGATGTACATCTCGATTTTCTATATAAGAAAATGTGACCATATAAATTGCAAAAAATGCCGCTATGATGCCTAAATGTCCGTGTTTTATGATCTCATTTAGTTTTGCTTTCATTTTCAAACTCCTTTCTTTTCATATCTAAGAGTTTCTTTTTCTTTTGTATGATCTTATTCTTATCTTGCTTATGAAAGCGCATATACATATAGTACTACCATGATTTTGATGAAATTTCAAACTTTTAGAAAAAATTTTACAAAATTTTCATAATTTTATCACTTAAAATAGTTGTGGTGGGATTTTCTTAACCAGTACCCCGCTTAACACTCCGATCATAACTCCTGCAATTGTTCCTGTCAGAAGTAATACTGGTGCATAGTAATAAATCTTTGTGTTCTCCATCAATATGACTGCGATGCTTAACTGTCCAATATTATGTGCAACGCCTCCTCCGACGCTGATTCCGACTGATGAAAATCCTTTGATCTTCTTTAAGATTCCCATTACGATCAGACTTAGGATTCCTCCTGCCAGACTGTATGCGATCGTCATTGGATTTCCAAATAGGAAGCCTGCCAGTACAACTCGGATCACAGAAATCTCAAGGGTTCTGATCCATGTTGTGAAAAATAGCAGTACCATGATGACTCCATTTGCGAGTCCTAATTTGATTCCGGGTATTCCAACTGGTATTGGGATCAATACTTCTATATAGGATACAACGAGGGCTAATGTTAAGAACATTGCATCCGTTGCTAATCTTTTGGTTGACATATATTTTATTTCTCCTGTTGTTTACTATCTCATCTGATGTTTATTGTGTTACCCCGTCTAATTCCTGTTCTTTGCCATCTTCTGATTGAATCTCGATCACTACTTTATGTGGCAGACATACGATCGTTTCTCCTGATTTCTCGATTGCTTTATGATCTGCACAGATCTGGTCTTTACAGTCTGCTTTTTTCATTGTAACTTTTCCATCTTTGATCTGCATGACGTTCGTGCCATTTTCCTCTGGAATTTGATAGATCTGATCTTTCTTGATGGATGTTTTGTACACTTCTTTTCCTTCAACTGTCACGATCACTTCTTTTCCGTCTTTTTGTGTCATCTTGATCGCTGCCAAACTGATCAGCGAAATTGCCAGTACTGCTGCGATCAAGATTATATCTTTTTTCTTCATCTTTATACCCTGATTCTTCCCAGTACTTCTCCGATTGGGTCTGTAATGCACAGATCTGCCTGTTTATCTCTGCTTGTCGCATCACGATTCAGTACTGCAAGATATTTTCCTTTAAAATAATCGATCATTCCAGCGGCTGGATAGACAACCAGTGATGTTCCTCCAATGATCAGCATATCTGCCTTTGAAATGGCTCTGACTGCTCCGTTGATCGTCTGAGAATCTAAACCTTCTTCATATAATACAACATCTGGTTTGATGATTCCCCCACATTCATCACAATATGGGACTCCTTTGGCATTCACGACATAATTCACATCGAAAAACTTGCCGCATTTCTGGCAATAGTTTCTGTGAACACTGCCGTGCAGTTCAAAGACATTTTTACTTCCTGCTGCCTGATGAAGCCCATCGATATTTTGCGTAACGATCGCAGACAGTTTTCCCGCCCGTTCCATCTCTGCAAGTTTTAAATGTGCCTTATTCGGTTTTGCATCCAAGAAAATCATCTTATTCTTATAAAAATCATAAAATTCTTCCATATGCTGTGTATAAAATGTATGGCTTACCATAACCTCGGGTGGATATTTATAAGTCTGGTGATACAAACCATCCGTGCTTCGAAAGTCTGGAATATGACTCTCTGTTGAAACACCTGCGCCACCAAAGAATACGATATGATTACTTTCATCGATCATCTGTTGTAATTTTTCAATCTTTTCGTTATCCATGACTTTTTCCTCCTTGAAATCTAATTAATCAAAAATCATCTACAAAGTTAGTTGCTTATAACTTATTTTTATATACTTTATCTTTTATTGTACAAGAAAAAAAGGCCTCTTGTAAAGAAGCCTTTTCATTTTTTTAATCATTGCTTTGTTCTTGAATCTTACTGATTTGGTGTAAAGTCTCAAAAACTGCTGCCATATCGTCTTTAATTAGTTTTCTTTGTTGTTCATAAATACTGCGATAGTATTTTGTTCTTATTGGATCAGGTTCATAAATTTTCTTGATCTTTCTTGTTTTTTCAAATACCTGACTTGGATCTTCCAGATCTCCTACCGCATATGCTGCGATCACTGCATCTGTAAGAACTGCTCCTTGTGCATTTTCTAATGTGGCACTCTTACATCCTAACATGTCTGCTTTGATCTGATTCCAGACTTCTGAATTGCTTCCACCTTCTGTGATCGTCATAAATTCGAGTGGCACGCCTGCTTTTTTATAAATATCTGTCACACTCATATAATCGTAACCGATTGCTTCTAAAACTGCACGCCACTGTACTCCCTGATCTGTGTCCATCGTCATATTCAGGAAACAGGAACTTGCATTGGATGTTTCTCCAAATCCTCCTGTTAAATATGGAAGGAACAGGACTCCTTTGGATCCACATGGCACATTTTGTGCTTTCTCATTTAATTCATCAAAATATGCTCCATTTCCTGCTTCGTTGCATACATTATCTCGATACCAACGAAGTGCTAATCCACCGGTTCTTATGAATCCCCAATAAAAGTATGTATTTTCTAAAGTTCCGCTGTTAAAGATCAGTTCATTTTCTGGTTTGCTTAATTCTTCATTGATCCCATCGGTTGCGATACAAAACATCGCACATGTTCCTGCTACGTCGGCTGCCTGATCTGGTTTGATCACTCCGCATCCGATCATAGACTGCATCGTATCTCCGGCTCCCGCACAGATTGGGATTCCTGGTTTCAATCCGGTTTCTTTTGCAAATGTCTCTGATAATGTTCCAATGATATCCCATGGTTTTTGAATCTTTGGCATCATTTCCATTGGAATTCCAAGGATCTCTAATTGTTCCTTGGACCATTTTTTCTCTGTTACACGGTATCCTAGTCCCCATCCAGACATTGTTCCCCAGTCGATAAATGCATCTTCTGCAGACAGTCCTGCAAGATTGGCTAGGATATATGGGGCATTGTGCATGAATTTTCTGCCTTTTTCTTTAAAACCCTCACAATTGTTCATCATCCAACGTGCAAACATCGCTGGAAACATACAGTTTGGCTGAGGATTTCCAGTCTCTTTTGCCCAGATCTCATAATGATGAGATGCTAGTTCCTCAACATCTTCTTTTGTTCTGGAATCCAGATAATTGATGTAAGGTGTGATCGCATGACAATCCGTATCAACACCGACAATCCCACAGATGATCCCATCTCCAAAAATAGAGCGGATGTTGTCTGGATCCAGATTCTTTTCTTTCATCTTTGTAACGCAGTTTCTGATCCCTGTAACCGTTGCATGAAGATACTGGTCTGCGTCCATTTCCACCCATCCCGGATGTGGATAATTTAAGATTGTTGCATTGGTATCCTGCACGATCAGGTTCATATCAATATCATAAACTGCTGTTTTTACACTTTGTGTTCCTGCGTCAAATCCTAAATAATATTGTTCCATACTAACTTCCTGCTTTAATTTCTGATTCTTTTTATGCTTCTACTTCTTTGATCAGCTGTACCATTTCGATTGCAGATAATGCACAGTCATATCCTTTGTTTCCTGCTTTTGTTCCAGCACGTTCAATCGCCTGCTCGATATTTTCTGTTGTAACAACTCCGAATAAAACTGGAATTCCTGTATTTAATGATACCTGTGCGATTCCTTTGGATACTTCGTTACATACATAATCATAATGGCTTGTTGCTCCACGGATCACTGTTCCAAGACAGATCACTGCATCGTATTTTTTGCTTTTTGCCATCTTGTCTGCGATCAGTGGAATCTCAAAAGCTCCTGGTACCCATGCAATATCGATATCTTCATCTTTCACATCATGTCTTTTCAGTCCGTCTAAAGCTCCAGATACTAATTTGGATACGATAAATTCATTAAATCTGGCTGCTACGATTCCTACTTTTAATCCGCTTGCTACTAATTTACCTTCTAATACTCTCATTTTAATTACTCCTTTTTTCTTCATTAATTTCGTTAATCTTAAGGTCCCTGGGACCTTAATTTTTTTAATTTTTCTGTTAATTTAAACTTCGTATGTTGTCATGTGTCCCATTTTCTTTTGCTTTGTCTGCATATAATATTTATCAAATGGATTGATTGGCATCTGGATCGGTACTCGTTCTACGATCTCGAGTCCATATTCATTTAATCCGTCAATTTTGGTTGGATTGTTTGTCATCAGTCGTAGTTTTTTGATTCCTAAATCCTGTAAGATCATGGCTCCTGCACTGTAATCTCGTTCATCATCTTTAAATCCAAGAGCTAAGTTGGCCTCGACTGTATCCATTCCCTGTTCCTGTAATACATAAGCTTTCAGTTTATTGATCAATCCGATTCCTCGTCCTTCTTGACGCATATATAAGAAAACCCCTCGTCCTTCTTTCTCGATCTGACGCATTGCACGACTTCGCTGTTCTCCACAATCACAGCGTAAAGATCCAAAAGTATCCCCGGTCAGGCACTCAGAATGCACACGACATAAAACTGGTTCTCCGTCTGCGATATCTCCTTTGACCAGTGCTACATGATGTTCCCCACTTCTCTGGTCTACATACCCATGTGCCTCAAATGTTCCGTATTTTGTTGGAAGCTGTGCGATTACTTCGCATACTACATCGCTCATCTTGTCTTTTCCCTCCTCGTTTTTTATTAAAATCCAGCATTTCTTAACATTTCCATTGTTAAGGTGCTGTTTGTATGTTTGTCGTTTGTTTCCTGCTGATCAAAATGCAGCAGTTTATCTATATATTTCCCAACCATGTCATTCTCCAGATTGATCTTATCTCCTGGTTTTTTATATCCAAAATTGGTATTTTTTATGGTATGTGGGATCATGGATACGGAAATGGTATCATCGCTTAACTTAGCGATCGTCAGGCTGATTCCATCGAGTGCGATCGATCCTTTTTCAATACAGTATTTCATGATATTTTCTGGGGCTTTGATCGTAAACCATACAGCATTATCATCTTGTTTTACACTAACAAGTTCCCCTGTATCGTCCACATGGCCTGCTACCATATGACCTCCGAACCTTCCATTGGCTGCCATCGCTCGCTCTAAGTTGACGACAGATCCCTTTTTTAAACTTCCAAGACTGCTTCGGTTGAATGTCTCATTCATCACGTCTGCCTGAAATGTATTGCCACTAATGTGAGTCGCTGTCAGGCAGACCCCATTAACTGCTACACTGTCTCCCAATTTAAGATCTTCAAAAATAACATTTGCTTTGATCGTAAGGACTGCTGCTTTGCTTCCTCGCTTCAGGGATATGACTGTTCCTAATTCTTCTACGATTCCAGTAAACATGATCTCACCTTTCCTTCCAGTAATATGTCATTTCCAAGTGGTGTTGCCTTTAATTCATCAAATACCAAAGCTTCTTGGATCCTTTCGATCCCTTTGCCTTCTACAGGTGTTTTGGCCTTTTCTCCTCCAAATAATTTTGGAGCAATATAGGCGTAAACTTTGTGAACACAGTCGTTTTTGATCAAGGATTCATTCAAGATTCCACCACCCTCAACTAAAACACTGTCAATTTCCATATTTCTTAACTGTTTTAAAACTTCTTTGACATTGACCTTTCCATCTTGCTCTGACGTTTTTAAGATCTTGCATCCTTTTTGTTCTAATTTTGCTATTTTTTCTTGATCCTTACTTATGGTAGCGATGATCGTTGGAATTTCTCTGGCTGTTTTTACGATATTTGATCCTTCCGAAATCCTTAAGTTTGAATCACATATCACACGAATTGGATCATTCCCATGTTCGATTCGTGCATTTAACATCGGATCATCTGCTAAAACCGTACCGATCCCTGCCATAATCGCTGCATACTGATGTCGTAATGTATGTACATGTCTTCTGGCTTCTTCTCCTGTGATCCACTTGGATTCACCAGTTGCCGTTGCAATCTTTCCATCCAATGTCATTGCGTATTTTAGTGCTGTATATGGAATATCATTCTGAATATAATGAAAAAATATATCGTTTAACTGTCTGCACTCTTCTTCAAGAATTCCTGTCTCAGTTTCTATTCCATGATCATTCAGGATTTTGATTCCGCCCCCTGCCACTTTCGGATTGGGATCTAAATTCCCGACATATACTTTCTTGATCCCTGCTTCGATCAACGCTTCCGTACATGGTGGTGTTTTTCCATAATGGCAGCATGGCTCCAATGTTACATAAATCTCAGCTCCCTCAGGATCTTCTATGCAGTTTTTTAAGGCATTTCGCTCTGCATGTAATCCGCCGATCTTCTCATGATATCCTTCCCCAATAACCCTTTGATCTTTTACGATCACTGCTCCGACTAAAGGATTTGGATTGGTATATCCACAGCCTTTCTTGGCAAGTTCGATCGCACGCCGCATATATTCTTCTTTCAAATATTTTTCTCCCTTCCCTTCAGGTTCTTTGATTTTGGGAGGTTGGATTTTGATTGGTATTGAAATCGGAAATATAAAAAGGAGTTCCTGATCTTTGTTCTAATTCTTCAGGAACTCCTTTTTGATATCTTGATATTTCTTTTTGAAATAAAAAATCCTGGAATTATAAAAATCCCAGGACATGATGATCAATATCACTTCTTAAATCTTCTTCCATCCAGACTGTACTGTCGGCCTTGGAATCTCACCAAGTCATGCTTATCAAAAGCTCGCGGGCTGTAACCGCCGGTAGGGAATTGCACCCTGCCCTGAAGACGTTATGTAATTTATTTATAGAATAGCACTCGCTAACTGTTGTGTCAAGTGAATTTTCTATCACTTCAGCATAGCGTTTTTTACATTCTCTTTCGCATAAATACTACAAGTAAAGCAAAAATCACAACTGCAACTACTCCGATTGCAATCCCTGTTGTGTGTTTTTTCTTTGTTTCTTTCTGCTCTTTTTTCTTTTTTTCTTCTTTTTGTTGTTTCTGTTCTTTTGTTTCTGTTGTCACTTTGGTCGTTGTTGTTTCTGTTGTTCCTTGTGTTGTTGATTCTTTTGCAGATGTTGTACTGTTGTTTGTCTGTTCTGTAGATGAATTTTCTCGTTTCGTTGTACTATTTTTAGATTGTTTATCTTTTTTTGTTTCTGTCTTCACAGTTGAATTTTTCTTTTCTTCTATGTCATTTTTCTGGTTCTTTCCCATATATGCATCTGCTTCTGGAACATCAATCTTTCCATCCATATAATCCTGATATGCCTGTTCTGCCCCTGCTCTTGTTGGTGGATAACCATGCGAAGACAGCCATGATTTCGCCTGCTGCTTTTCTTCATCTGTATATGCATAAGTCGCCACCGGACGGCTTGTGATCATTACTGCTCCCAGAATCAACATTAAAACTAATAATAACCTTTTCATTTGATACTTCCTCTTTCATTTTGAAACTGTTTGATTAATCTTGTATATTATAGCATAATTTAGTAAGAATTCTATAGATTATTCGTTTTTATACAATCCTGATTTGAAGGTAGTCTCTCATGTATGTGACAGAAATAAAAGAAACACAAATATTTAAAAGAATCAAGGTGGCAACTCCGCATTGTTGAGAGCGTTTTTTACAAATCGCTGATCCTGCCTGTTCCTTTGGAAACTCCCTCGCTGCGAGCCAAAATGCCCGCAGCGACGGTCAGACATCCAACCACAGGCACTGCGAATTTGTAAAAAACGCACTCAAAAAGTGCTCATGTTTGCCACCTTGATTCTTTTAAATATTTGTGTTTCTTTTATTTCTGTCACATACACCTGAAGTCTATTCAAACCACTACACAGTGTGTATGTTTTACTGTATTGGCGATAATAGTATCTGTCTGCTACTACACAAATTGGAAACTGATAACGTTTTACATACATCCATCAGCTTGAATTTTCTTATTTTTATGATTGAAAGTCTTCAGGTATTTAGAGAAAAAATGAAAGATAGCCTGTGAGCAACGATCGAATTCCATAGGAGTTTTGACGGAATCGCAGCTGGATCGGGCAATTGTTTGAGCATCAAAGACTACTGGTTTCAGTACCTTTGAACGCGAGTTATTGCAGGAGATCCAGCGGATAAGCGTTCTGTCAAAACTCCGTCAATGGAATTCGTGTTGCTCACATGCTATCTTTCATTTTTTCTCTAAATACTCAATGACCTTCAACTCATACAAATTAAATTTTCTCTACTTCATCCAAGTATATACAATTTGGAATCCCACCATCTCTCACTTTCTGAATCAGTTCTTCTTGATCCATCCACATAACCTCTTCGACTTCTTCTTTCTGTAGTTTAAGTTTTGTAATATCCACTGTTTCTTCATACATATAAACCGTGCTGATCTCATGATTCTTAAATTCTCTTCCATAGAAGTTTCCATTCATGCTTCCTTCATGCATACATACTTTTTTAAGTTGTTCTGGTTCTGCTTTGATCCCTAGTTCTTCTTCTAGTTCTCTTAATGCGGTTTCTAATGGTTCATCGCCTACGCTGATATGACCTGCGGATGAGATGTCGTAGCAGCCTGGAAAGGAGTCTTTTTGTTTGCTTCGTTTTTGGAGTAACAGGTCATACCCTTTTTCTGTTTTTCTTCTGATCCAGATATGAACGGTTCCATGTATGTCTCCATCTTCATGGACTAAGGATCGTTCTTTGATCCTGCCTGTTTTGTTTCCTTTTTCATCTAGAATGTCGAAGAATTCTAAAGGTTTTCCATCGAGTACAGCTGCTGTTAAATCTCCTTCTTCATATACCAATTTTAACGAAAAAAATGGTCTTCTTTCCTGCATATAACGTAGAAATAACCTGTCACCTTCCCACAGATCAAGGTCTAATATTTTTTCTTTGTCTACCCATTCTAGTACTCCTTCATCACATTCTTTGATCTCGCCTTTGAATTCTTCAATATGGTATAAACACATATATTCCCATGCTTCTTTTTCAGTTCCCATATCGGACAAAAATGTGACGATCCCACAAAATCTATATGACAATGGGGTTAGTCCTGTTTCCTCCATAACTTCACGAAACATGCAGTCTTCCGGGCTTTCTCCATGTTCAAAATGACCGCCGACTCCGATCCATTTATCTTTATTGATATCATGTTCTTTCTTGATGCGATGCAGCATCAGATATTTGTTATCTTTTTCTATATAGCATAATGTTGTCATTCCCATTTTTATTTTTCCTCCTTTCGTATATTGTAATTGTTTCAAAGAAAAGATACAATATTTTCATATGTGTAAAATATATTACACAATATCGACTATGTATAACAAATGCGAAATCTGGAGGTTTCTTATGAATATAAAATGTATTGCACTTGATCTTGACCGTACAACATTAAATGCAAGTGGACGTCTTTCTGACGGAAATTATAATGCTTTATGTCATGCAATTGAAAATGGTGTTCACATTGTGATCGCAAGTGGACGTTCTTTTGATACGCTGCCTAAAGATGTTCTTGCTGTGCCTGGAATTGAATATGCAATTACTTCTAATGGTGCTGCCATTTACCATATTCCTACAAGCACCTGTCTTCATGAATATAAGATGACACCTGCTTCCGTTGAATGTATAATTCAGATTGCTAAACAGCATGAGACTGCCCTTGAAGTTTTTATTGATGGCAAAGCTTATGCCCTGAAAGCTTATGTGGAAGATCCTGTTTCCTATGGTACAACTCCACAAGCAATTCCTTACATCCAATCTACAAGAATTCCTATTGATGATATTATTTCTTTTATTCGAGAACATATTGATCATATTGACAGTATGGATATTGTTGTCTCTGGCGAGCAGCAAAAGCAGCTCATTTGGAATGAACTTAAATATAATTGTGATGAGATCTATATTACTTCTTCTGTTTCGCAGCTGATCGAGATTTCTCATAAAGATGCCGGAAAACATTCCGGACTTCGTTTTATTCGGGAATATTTGAATCTAAAACCTGAAGAAACCGCTGCCTTTGGTGATGGTGATAATGACATTGATCTGTTAAAAGAAGCTGGTATCGGAATTGCCATGGAAAATGCTTCTCCAAAATGTAAGGATGCTGCGACCTTTATCACAAAACATCATGACAAGGACGGAGTTGCATATGGAATCACTGAATTTCTCAAAATATGACCAAAAAACATAAATTCATCATTTTTTAGACACAATTCTTTCACATTTACTGAGTATACTAAAACCATAGCAAGTAACAAACAAACTTACTTAGCTAAAACTTTTTTTCATACTTTTTCATAATACCGGAGACCCTCCTCGTCTCCGGTTTTCCTCATTTTATAAGCTTATATTTTTGCATAAAAAAAGAGGGAATCCCTCTTTTTTATCGATCTTCCATCTCAATATATTCTTTCTCATCTTGTACACTCTGATACGCAGGACGAATGATCTTATCCACATTTGTTAATTCTTCCAAACGATGGGCACTCCATCCAACGATTCTTGCCATCGCAAAGATCGGTGTGAACAATTCCAATGGGATATCTAACATACTATACACAAATCCACTGTAGAAATCGACATTTGCACTGACCCCTTTGTAGATTTTTCGTTCATCTGCGATTACTTTTGGTGCCAATGTTTCAATCATAGAATAGAGTTCGAAATCTTTTTCTCTTCCTTTTGCAAGGGCCAGTTTCTTTACAAAAGCTTTGAAAATCTGCGCTCTTGGATCTGAAATACTATATACTGCATGCCCCATTCCATAGATCAGTCCTTTTTGGTCAAATGCTTCTTTGTGCAGCAGTTTTCTTAAGTATTCTTCTACC
Organism: Anaerostipes sp. Marseille-Q3525; assembly: GCF_018223505.1. Lineage (NCBI taxonomy): Bacteria > Bacillati > Bacillota > Clostridia > Lachnospirales > Lachnospiraceae > Anaerostipes > Anaerostipes sp. Marseille-Q3525. Next base: position 43,427 of record NZ_JAGTTT010000008.1, on the reverse strand, counting down.
TGACTTTCATCACTGATATCATCCACATTTTTTCTTAAATCCTGCATCATCTCAACAACTTTGATATTCGCTCCTCCATGTTTGGGACCTTTCAATGATGAAAGTGCAGCTGCGATCACTGAATATGTATCTGATCCTGAAGATGTCACGACATGGGTTGTAAATGTTGAGTTATTTCCTCCTCCATGTTCCATATGAAGAACGAGTGCAATATCTAACACTCTGGCTTCCAATTCTGTATAAGATTTGTCTGGACGCAGCATTCTTAAAATATTTTCTGCCATGGAACAGTTTGGATCTGGGCGATGGATGTACAGGCTGTCATCATTGACGTAATGATTGTAACCATGATATCCATAAACTGCCATCATCGGCAAAACACTGATCAACATCAGACATTGTCTTAATACATTTTCCATAGAAATATCAGATGCTTTATCATCATACGATGCCAGTGTTAAAATGCTCTTTGTCAACGTGTTCATAATGTCTTTCGATGGTGCCTTTAAAATAACATCTCTTGTGAAATTCTTTGGAAGTGTCATACTCTGCGCCAAAATTTCTCTGAATTCTTTCAATTGTTTTTCATCCGGCAGTTTTCCAAATAGTAAAAGATAGGTGATTTCTTCAAATCCAAATTCGCCTCTCTTCATAAATCCATCGACTAATTCATATATATTATATCCTCTATAAAATAACTTTCCTTCACAAGGTACTTTCTCTCCATTGATCATCTCACTGGATTGAATACAGGATATATTCGTAAGACCTGCAAGAACGCCGACTCCATCGACATCTCTGAGTCCTCGTTTCACTCCCAGCTCTTTGTACAGATCTTTCTCTATCTCACAATTATCATGGCATACTTTCGCCTGGCGTGTCAGAAAATCCTGCATCTGTGTTGTTGTTTCACTCATAGGTTACCTCCTTTGATCAAGGTCATTTTATAGTGTTTCTCCTATTTTATCTTTTTATTTGACTTTTGTCAAATATTGATTTTTGTTGATTGTTGATTTTTATTCATAAAGTGGTATACTTTTAGTTAGAAAAACATCGAAAGAGAGGGATTTACATTGAATGATGTTTCTGCACTTTTTGAAATTTTTCCAATCTGTCAGAAATTTCTTTTAAACACGATCGACATACCTTCCATGGATCTTACCAAAACACAGATTCTTATCTTATTTGCACTGTCTGGAGGTCGTTCATTGAATATGTCACAGTTATCTTCTTATCTGGCATCATCTAAGGAACAGGCTACAAGAGCCGTTTCTCCACTTGTGAAGGATGAGTATGTCACACGTTTTAGAAGTGATGAAAACAGAAAAATGGTTTATGTAAAACTCACAGAGAAAGGAAACCAGCTGATCCTTCAGGAAAAAGCGCTTGTCAAAGAATACCTTTCCAAACGTTTTGAATCACTGTCAAAAGAAGATCAGGAATTATTTCATCAGTCATTATCTAATATTTTAACGATCTTAAAGAAAATGGAATAAATATTTTGGAGGTATTTTTATATGAAAGCAGACTTACATTGTCACACCGTTTTATCTGATGGTGCTATGCGTGTTGACCAGATCATGCCTTATGCGAAACGTATCGGCCTTGATTATATTGCAATCTCTGACCACGAATCAACACATTCCATTCCGGAAGCTGTAAGACTTGGGAAAGAGCTTGGTGTTCATGCAATTCCTGCCGTCGAGGCAAACGCATGGCATGAGGAGACACAGACGAATGTTCATATTTTATGTTATTATCCGATTGACACTGACCGGCTTCAGCATTCTTTAAGCAAAGACTTAAAGAAATTATCCGATGCTGTCACAAAATCTTATCAGTCATTGATGGATGAATATCCGATCACGATGGATCAGCTTTATGAAGTATCCAAAGAAAGTACTGGTGTATACTACACACATATCATGCAGGTTCTTTCCATGATGGGATATACTGGAACTCCGATCGGTCAATTACATAACGAATTATTCCGTGCTGGCGGCCCTCATAAATTTCCATACCGCTATATGGATGCAAAAACGGTCACGGATCTTCTTCATTCCTGCGGAGGCGTTGTCGTGCTTGCACATCCTGGGCAGTATAAAGCTGACAATGTGATGGAGATGATGATCGAAGAACATATGCTTGATGGAATTGAATTAAATCATCCAAGAAATGATGAAAAAACAAGAGAGCATATTACATCTCTTTGTAAGGAACATGATCTTTTCATGACTGGTGGAACAGATTTTCATGGATTATACACCAAAACACCTTATCCTTTGGGAAGTTTCTTATGTCCTAAAGAAGGACTTCATCGATTGATCCTTGCAGGAGAGCAGGCGAACAAAGCTTTCTATGAAAAACATCCTAAATTCAAAAAATAATTTTTTTATAAGGAAGAATCATTCTTTGCAGGATTCTCAAACAGAAAAATCCCTAATGGTTTAGAAACCTGTTAGGGATTTTTGTTTTAATATTTTTATTTGATATTTTATTTATTTAAGATACTCTTAGCAACGCTTAATCCATTGGCAGATGCCTGCTGTAATCCTCTTGTTACAGAAGCTCCGTCACCGATCGCACGAAGTCCTTTGATATTTGTTTCAAAGTCTTTGTTTGTTAAGATCTTATTAGAATAGAATTTCACTTCTACACCGTAAAGAAGTGTCTCATCACTTGCCATACCTGGTGTTACTTCATCTAATGCATAGATCATTTCTTCGATATCTTTCATGATTCGATATGGGAATACCAATGAAAGATCTCCTGGAACTGCATCTTTTAAAGTAGGTGTAATATTGTTTCGAACCAGACGTTCTTCTGTTGTTCTTCTTCCTCTTACGAAATCTCCAAAACGCTGTACTAAGATCTTACCATCGCAAAGCATGTTACTTAACTGTGCAATATGTTTACCATACTGAATTGGCTCTTTAAATGGTTTGGTAAAGTTCTTAGATACTAACAATGCGAAGTTTGTATTGTTTGTTTTATATTCTTCTGCTTTGTATGCATGACCATTAACGACTGCAAGGCCATTTTCATAATATTCTGTTGCCACTTCTCCTGATGGATTGCTGCAGAATACACGGACTTTATCATCAAATGTTGGTGTGTAATAAACAAGTTTTGCTTCATAAAGACTCTTATTTAATTCTTCCATGATCTCGTCTCGAACTTCTACACGGACTCCGACATCAACGGTTCCTACCTTTGTTTCAATGTCGTATTTTCTGCAGATTCCGCTTAGCCATTCAGATCCTTCTCGTCCTACGGCTGCTACGATCTCATCGGCTGTATATGTCTCACCTTTGTCTGTGACAACACCCTTTGCAACCCCATCTTCAATGATGATATCTTTGACCATGGTATCAAAGATCATATCAACACCTTCATTTAATAAATGTTCCTGAAGTCTTGAATAGATTTTATATCCTTCTTCTGTTCCTAAATGTCTGATCGGACATTCGATCAGTTTTAAGTTTGCCTGGATTGCTTTCTTACGGATGCTTGCGATCTCTTCTTCTTCGTCGATTCCGTATACTTTCTCATCTGCTCCGAATTTTAAATAAATGTCATCGGATTCTTTTAATAATTCGATCGTTCTATCATATCCTAGAATCTCTGGAAGATTTCCACCTACATCTGGGGATAAGGATAATTTACCATCTGAGAATGCTCCTGCTCCGGCAAATCCTGTTGTAATAGAACATGGTTTACATCCAACACATACTTTAGTGTTACGTTTTGGACATGCTCTTTTTTCAATTCTTCGACCTTTCTCGATCATAAGAACTTTCATGTCCGACTTATTTCTCTTTAATTCATAAGCACAAAAAATAGCAGAAGGTCCTGCTCCGATCATAATAACATCATACTGATTACTCATAGTCATTTCTCCTTTTCCATGATGACACGTTGCATACCACCGTATTTTGACATTCGTCTTGCTTCCCGGTAACCTGCTTTTAGAAAGTTTGTCCGGCTGTAGATATTATCCGGATGAACGGTTCCAAGGAAATATTCATATGGTGTATCTTCTAGCTGCTTCTCAGCTTCTTCAAAAAATCTTCTCTGAAGCCCAAGTCCTCTTGCTTTGCTTGTCACGACTGCATAATCCATATGTGCGACTTTCCGTATCTTATCGTCATCATAATCTAGATCATATCCCAGATTATGTTTTGATCTTTCTGGAAAATCGACAATAAAAAAGCCCAAGATCTCATTGCTGCTGTTTACTGCCTTCAATGTAAATCCTCGGTCGATTATGTGTTCTGATACATATTGTCTGTCATCTGGCAGAAACCAGTCGGAAACTTTCACGGTATCTACTGCTTCTTGCATCAGTTCCATGATCGCATCAACGTCACTCTGTTCTGCTCTCTTAATCGTTATATGTTTCATATACTTCCTTATCTATTATTCTCTTGGTTACATATTATTATAGCATGATTTTCACTTTTTTTGCAAAAATTATTTCAATAAGGTATACTGTTTTTATAGTTTTTAAGGACTTTTCCTTATACACATTATTTAGAAAAGGAATGTATATATGATCAATCGTTTATGTAAAAGATTAAATCAAAATATCGAAGTACGTCAGTCTTTAAGTTCCCTGCGTCAGGAGATCAAGGATTCTTCTAAAAGAGAACTTTTGTTGTCTTGGATCCATGATGGTGATCTGGACTTATCCGTATTTTTAGAAAATGAAGATGCAAAAACAAGAAAAAATGCTGCTCTTTTGATCGGTGATCTGGCACTTTCTTCTGAAAGCGATGCTGTATTTCATGCTTATCAGACAGAAGATACACGTTTTGTAAAAGAGGCTTATTTAACTGCTTTAAAATCTTTAAATGCGGCTCCTTATGTGGATGTTTTCCGAAAACGTTATGAGGAATTATCTCTTTATGAAGCTTCTGACGATGAGAAAAAGCATGTAGAACATGAACTTCATGCACTTTCTGAACTGATCAATACGATCGAACCATTTAAGAAGCATAGATTTTTAGGCGGACGCCAGACATTTCATTGTATTTTTCGCACAAACCCTCTACACCCTGAAGTAACTGCTACTTTGATGGAGGATTCTTCCGCTGTTTCTTCCAAAATGGGAGTACGTGTGAAAACGAATCATCTGAATCGTTTATTACCGATTCGTACTTATAACGAACTGTTATTCCAGATTCCAGGCATGGTTTCATGTAAACCTGATGCTGATGTTGCTGCATCTGTGATCGCTAGTTCGAATCTGATGGCGTTATTAGAAAATACGCATGAAGGAGATTTCCCTTTTTACTTCCGAATCGGAGTAAAAAGCCGTATGCCTCTTTCTGAGCGTTCTAAATTTGCTAAAAAGGTTGCTTCGAACTTAGAAGAGCTTACTGGACGCAAATTGAGAAATTCTACTTCTCACTATGAATTTGAGATTCGTATGATTGAGGGGAAATCTGGTGATTATTATTTATTAGTAAAATTAAATACAATTGTGGATCGTCGTTTTGATTACCGCGAAAAATTTATTCCAACAAGTATCAAACCAGTTAACGCTGCGCTTCTTGTAGAACTTGCGAAAGATTATATGATCCCGGATGCACAGGTTCTTGATCCTTTCTGCGGTGTTGGTACCATGCTGATCGAGCGTCAGAAAGTTGTAAAAGGAAATACTTCTTATGGAATCGATCATTCTCCAGAGGCGATCGAGAAAGCGATTTATAATACGAATCTGGCTGATCAGATCGTTCATTATATCAATAAGGATTGTTTTACATTTACCCACGATTATCCATTTGATGAGATCTTTACGGAGATGCCTTATGCAACTGGGCAGAAAACGGAATCTGAGATTCGTAATGTTTATGAGAAGTTCTTTCCATTTGCTAAAAGAGTTCTTGTACCTGAAGGAACAATCATTATATATACAAGAAACCGTGAATATGTAAAACAGTTCGCTGTAAAATCCAATTTTAGAATTCTGAAAGAAATCAAGATCACACAGCGGCCGGAAAGTTATCTTATGATCTTAAAATAGGTTTTTTTAGGAAATTTATAATACCAGAACCATTCTGTAACATCATTTATACGGAATGGTTCTTCTTATTTTAGACCGTCTTATATTTATCTATGAAATTTTTGATTCTTCGTTTTCCCTCTTCCATATCTTTTGAAAATGCTAGTGCGTGTCCTGCTCCTGAAACAATATAGAGTTCTTTCTTTGCTGCACAGGCTTCATAATTTTTGATCGTCATCCACATCGGAACGTAATCGTCTGCATCTCCATGGATAAACAACACTGGAATCTTGTTTCGTTTCATGATTTCTGGGATGCTGACTTCTTTCAATCCAAATCCTGCTACTACTTCACTGATCAAATCTACCATGTACATTAATGGAAATGGTGGAAGATGAAATCTTTCTTTGGCTACGTGTTTGATGATATCCCATGGAGAAGTGAATCCGCAGTCAGCAATAATTCCTTTTACATTGTCTGGAAGGTCCAGACCTGCTGCCATTAAGGTTGTAGCACACCCCATAGAAATTCCACATAGAAAAATATCTTTGTTCTTGGCTGCCAGATGCCGATTGGTATACAAAATCCATCGTTTGAGATCATGGCGTTCTTTCACTCCATAAGTAATATAGCGTCCTTCACTTTTTCCGTGGCTTCTCTGCCATGGAAGAAGAATGTTGTATCCTAAATTCCATAGAAATCTGACTTCTGGCACAAATTCAATGTTGTTTGTGGAATGGTAACCATGCATACAGATGATCGTTCCTTTGGCGTCTTCTCTTGGGATGTAGGCTGCTCGCAATGTTAAGCCGTCTTTAGATTTGATTTCTTTTAATTCTTGTTCCTGATGTTCTTTTAGCCATTCTTGTTCTTTTAAGACATAATCAAGGTATGGCTTCCATTTTTCTTTTTTACGGACATCGGGCTGTTTTTTTCTTCGACAAATAGCGTAGTCAAAGAGTGTAAAGGCGGATGCACTGACAACAGTGCCTGTGATCGCTGTGGCGGTTAGTAGTTTTTGTTTGTTGTTCATGTTATGGCCCTCGTTTTACTATTCTATTGCTGCATTCTGTGATTATCATCTTATTCTATGATATCTAAGCTTGTTTCTCCTGTGATCTTGATTCCATGTTCTTTTAACAATCTGGCTGTGATTCCATCTCCATCGATCAATGTTCCTGTAAATGTTCCATCATAAATTTTGCCACAGCCACAAGATGGACTTTTTTCTTTTAGGATCGCTGTATGACAGTTATATAACTTTGCAATTTTTAGTGTCTCTTCGGCACCTTTTTGGTATTGTTTTGTAACATCTTTGCCATCTTTTGCGATAACTTTGTTTTGATATATTTCTGCCGGAATTCTTGGTGTTGGCAGTCCTCCCATGATCTCTGGACAGACTGGGACCAAATCGTGGTCTTTTAGTAACTTTAGGACCTGTTCATTTTTATTGTTTTTTGCGTTGTATTTGCAGTCGATCCCTAATAAACAGGCACTAACTAATATTTTCATTATTTTTCCTTTCTTCTACAGTGCTAATTCAAATCCATAGCAGCTTTTCTCGAATCCGTAATGTTCATAAAATCCGTGAGCTTGTACTCTTGGCAGTCCGGAGTCTAAAGTGATTGCTTTACATCCTCGTTCTTTTGCCAATTTCTTTGCATGATCTAATAATTTTACACCATATCCTTTACCTCGGTCTTCTTCGTTTGTGATCAAACTTGATACATAGCAGGTAAGCCCTGACATCCAGAAGGTCTGAAAATAATCTCCATGGCAGAATCCATGAAAAGTTCCATCATCTTCTATTGCAAAAAATGCAAAACTGTTTTCGTCTTGTAGTACTTTTTCGTAGACTTCTTTGGTTGTTTCATAGTCGTAGGTGTTGTAGTCCCAAAGTTTTTTGATGTATTCATAGGCTGTGTCGAAATCTTTGATTGTTGCATTTTTGATCTTCATGTTGGTGTCCTCCTTTGATGTCTGTTTTTTATTATTGTAGCATGTAAAATTTTTCTGGTAAACAAAAAGACAGGAAGCTGACCTTCTTTGGTCTGTTTCCTGTCTTTTATAATTTTTTATATCTCTAATTAATCTCTAACCTTAATATGCACTTCACGAAGCTGCTGTTCTGTAATCTCGTTTGGTGCTCCGCACATGAGATCCTGTGCTGTTCCGCTCATTGGGAAGGCGATGATCTCTCGGATGTTTTCTTCGTTGCGAAGTAACATGATCATACGGTCTACTCCTGGTGCCATTCCTGCATGTGGTGGTGCACCGAACTGGAATGCGTTGTATAATGCTCCGAATTTGTCTTTTAATGTTTCTTTATCATATCCTGCGATATCGAATGCTTTTTCCATGATCTCCATGTCGTGGTTACGAACGGCTCCTGAAGATAATTCAACTCCGTTACATACGATATCATACTGGTATGCTAAGATATCTAATGGATCTTTTTCATTTAATGCTTCTAATCCACCCTGTGGCATAGAGAATGGGTTATGTGTAAATCCTAATTTACCTGTTTCTTCATCGATCTCATACATTGGGAAGTCGTTGATATAGCAGAAACGGTATGCATTCTTCTCTAACAGATCTAATCTGCTTCCTAATTCGTTACGGATCTGTCCTGCGTAGATACATGCAGCTTTTTCTGGTGCTGCGATGAAGAAGATTGTGTCTCCTTCCTGTAATCCAGCCATCTCGGCTAATTCCATCTTCATATCATCTGGAATGAACTTGTCGATTGGTCCTTTGTATTTCATTTCTTCTTTGACTTCTAAGTATCCAAGTCCACCCATACCGATTGACTGTGCGAATTTTAACAGTTTTTCATGCTGTCCTTTGGAAAGTTTTGCATGAACGTTGATCGCACGTACTGTCTGTCCATGGAATGGTTTGAATGTACATCTCTGGAAGAAATCTGTCACATCGATGATTCTTAATGGGTTACGAAGGTCTGGTTTATCACTACCAAACTGCAGCATTGCTTCTTTGTAGCTGAAGATTGGGTATGGTGCTTCTGTGATAACGCTTCCTTCTGGTGCGAATTTCTTAAATGTCTCTGTTAATACTTCTTCTCCGATCTTGAAGACATCTTCCTGTGTTGCGAAAGCCATCTCAAAGTCTAACTGGTAGAATTCTCCTGGAGAACGGTCTGCACGGGCATCTTCATCTCTGAAGCATGGTGCGATCTGGTAGTATTTATCGATTCCAGATACCATCAGTAACTGTTTGTACTGCTGTGGTGCCTGTGGTAATGCATAAAATTTACCTTTGTATTTTCTTGAAGGTACGACGTAGTCACGAGCTCCTTCTGGGGATGATGCACAAAGGATTGGTGTCTGAACTTCTACGAATCCCATGTCCTCCATCTTTTCTCTTAAGAAACGGATCACTTTGGAACGGAATAAGATGTTATCTTTTACCTTTCTGTTTCTCAGATCAAGATAGCGGTATTTTAAACGTACATCTTCACGGATCTCTTTACTTGTTGCGATCTCAAATGGAAGATCTCTGTATACTTTTCCTAAGATATCGATCTTATGCGCTTCTAATTCAATCGTTCCTGTAGGAATTTTAGGGTTGTATGTTTCTTCGTCTCTGTGCTGAATCACACCTTCTACGGATAAACATTCTTCTTTTCTTACGTGGTCTAATAAACTTGTATCTCTTAATACGACCTGCATCACTCCATACATATCGCGTAAGTCGATAAATGATACTCCACCGTGGTCACGGATATTCTCTACCCATCCGGCGATCTTTAATTCTTTTCCAATGTCACCTTCAGAAATCTGGTCCATGGTTCTGGTACGGTACATGTCTGACATTTTCTTTTTCTCCTTTTTCTCGTATTCTCTATCTATCGTTCAGGCAGTTTTTTAATTCCCTGTTGTAAAAATGAGTATTTAAAAAGTCCGTCCTGAAATTGTTACTTCAGGACGAACTGTATATCTCTAGTCCGCGGTACCACCTGATTTACTGTCTTGCAGTCTCTCTTGTGTGCCAGTTAACGCCCAGCTTACGTCGCACCTACTGACAGTGTCTAAATCTTATATCCATGTTCTGCGTTCAGATTGATGCTCGGGAGTGTTCTTCGCATAAATTCACTTTACAGGATTCTCACTATCGCCTGCTCACTGGGAACGATAATTTATGGTACTTTTCTCCGTCGTTGCCTATTGAGTCATTATAATATATGGGAGATTGGATTGTCAATAGAAATTGTGATTTGTAGTTTGAAGACAGAAATTAAAATTTTATGTATACATTCCCCCTTTCTGGTAATAATCCTGTTAAATATTTTTAGGAGGTCGTATTATGAGTAACAAAATCGTCATTGTAACTGATCATAATGTTTCGAAAGAACTTGATCTTATTTGTTCCATTTATCCAAATTCTGAAGTTTTGCTGTTTAGTTCTGGAAATGAGATCGTGCATTCTCATGTTTCTTGTTTTGATTTTACGGATCTTGCCGGAGTTGATCATGTCAGACAAATAGTTTCTTTAAGGGGTTCTAGATCGCATGATTTTTATATGATTTCTTATGATATGTTGCTTGTTTTTACAAAAATCAGGACCACCCGTCCAACGGGTGGTTCGCTCTAGGGCTATAAGCCCTTATGACTACTAGGCCAGCGTCTCAAGGTGCTGGCCTTCTCTTTCAGCTATTGGAATTCTGTTAATCTTCAGGATTCCGTTTCTTTTATGTGGCTTCTCCAATTTATTAAATTAATTGTTGATCACTAAATAATGCATTCACTGCCTGTTCATAATTTTTTAATGTCTGGACTTTTCGTATTTTTTTTGCGTATTTTTCGTGGTTTGTGAACATCACGGCTGCGTTGTTCCAGAATTCTTTCATTTTATATAGAACATTTTTGTCTCCGCTTAGGTATTCCTGATAGCCTTCGTATAGAGCATCGTGCATGGCAAGTAATTCTCTTTTTGTTAATTTCTGTCCGTATTTGATCTCACGGACAAGCGCTGGATTTCTTAGCAGGCCTCTTCCGATCATCACTGCATCTATACTTGGAAATCTTGTTGTGATATTGTCGTAGTCTTCTTTGGTTACAATATCTCCATTATAGCAGAGTGGATTCTCGCTATGTTCTACTGCGTATTCAAAGACATCTAAGTGTGGTTTTCCTTTATAGAATTCCTGCTGCAATCTTGGGTGAATGGTTAGTTCATAAACTGGATGGCGGTTATAAATGCTTAGGATTTCTTCGAATTCTTCTGTGTCTCGCAATCCGATTCTTGTCTTAATCGAAATCTTCATATCTAATGCATCGAAGATCTCTGTAAGAAAATCGTCTAATACTTCTGGCTCTCGTAAAAATCCGGAACCTTTTTGTTTAGCTACAACAGTTCTTGATGGGCAGCCCAGATTTAAATTGACTTCATCGTATCCTAATTCTTTTAATTCTTTGGCTGTCCGAATAAAATCTTTGGAACTTTTTGTCAGAATCTGCGGTACAATGTGCAGACCTTCATTGTGTTCTGGTAAGACGTCTTGAAATTCTCTTGTTTTGAAGGTTCTTTTGCCATTTGGCATGATAAATGGTGTGTAATATTTATCGATTTCTCCAAATAGTTTCTCATAAATATTTCGGTATAAGTAAATCGTGATACTTTCCATGGGTGCGTAATAAAATTTCATAAATACAATCAGCCTAAAACTGATATAAACAGTTTCAGGCTTCTCCTTTTCTGGTTTAATTTCTTATTGTACACTGACAGTATGTAGTTCAAATCTGTCTCCTCGGTGTCTTGATTTGGAATATTCAAAGATTCTTCCATCGTCTAAAAATACGATCTGTTCTACTTCTTCGATCTTAAGGCGCGATGCTATTTCTTTGGTTGCAGGAATTACTTGAAAATCATGTACCATGGATGTGACATTGGTATGTCCTTCCGTGTGTGCAAATCCTGAAAACTGATTGGATGTAGAATAAGGATGATCTGTATCTGTCATCAATGGTATATTCTTCACAAAAGTCCCGGCACCGCGGCATTTCACAACCAGTCCTTCATTGACAAGAAGATCCATTGCCTTCTTGACTGTGATACGGCTAACCCCATAGGCTTCACACATTTCTGCTTCAAATGGCAGCTGGTCGTTCGGTTTGTAGATTCCGTTTTCTATTTTTCTTTCATGTCATTTGCAATACGTTCGTATTTTGTCAATTTATTTTCTCCATTCGAGTATGCCTAGGCACACTTCTGTTTTTATTATACACAATTTGTTATCAGAGGGCAAAACATATTGCAAATGCCAAAAGCACCCATCTATCTGCTCTTACTGATAAGAATCTTTTGCACTGTCATAGATTGCTTTTGGATAGATTTCCCATCCTCCATATTTCTGGAATAGTTCAATTGGAAGATCGAAATGATGAAGATTTAATACTAAGATAATATCATTCTTCTTGCATTCATCAATCACGTCCTGCATCATTCGCACGTTTTGTGATCGCTGTACCACTCGCGATAGATCCTGCTTTTAATTTTCCCTGCTTTGGTCCATTTTTCCAAACGATTGAATTTGCCGGCTGTTGCCGCATAAGCAATGGCGATTCCAATGGCTGGTAATGCTACAAGGTTTGTATCGAAACATACGAATAATACAGTGGAAATAATTCCCCAGAATGCTAATACTAAGATACCTGAACGGCTTTGTCTGCACCAACTGGTGTGACTTCTAAGACGTTTGGCATCATAACGATCAAATATCTTTTATGTACCATCAATCAAACATTGCTTTTCCATGATTAGGAATAAGACCTTTTGATTTTTTTTAGTCATATTGCACAAAACAATTTCTTTTTCTTTCCATATATCCTACCTTCACAATTCCAATCCAGACTTTATTTTTTCGACAATTGATGTTATATTATTAGACAAAGAGTGAAAAATTGAGAAACATTGAGACAATTTATCAGCGAGGTATGAATAATGAAAGAAATGAAACCGATCAAAGAAGGTAAAGTTCGTGAGATTTATGACAATGGTGACAGCCTGATCATGGTTGCAACTGACCGTATCAGCTGCTTTGACGTCATCTTAAAGAATGATGTCACAAAGAAAGGAACTGTTTTAACACAGATGTCCAAATTCTGGTTCGACCTTACAAAAGACATCGTTCCTAACCACATGATCTCTGTTGATGTCAAAGACATGCCTGAATTCTTCCAGCAGGAAAAATACGACGGAAACAGCATGATGTGCAAGAAACTTACAATGCTTCCTATTGAATGTATCGTTCGTGGATATATTACAGGTAGCGGTTGGGCAAGTTATCAGGAAAATGGTACAGTCTGTGGAATCAAACTTCCTGAAGGATTAAAAGAATCCGACAAACTTCCTGAACCAATCTACACACCATCTACAAAAGCAGAAATCGGTGATCATGATGAGAATATTTCTTTTGAAAGAAGCGTTGAAGTTCTTGAGAAAGAATTCCCTGGAAAAGGTCAGGAATATGCAGAACAGTTACGTGACAAAACAATCGCATTATATAAGAAATGCGCAGATTATGCATTAGAACACGGAATCATTATCGCAGATACTAAATTTGAATTTGGTCTTGATGAAGACGGTAACATGGTAATCGGTGACGAAATGCTAACACCAGACAGCTCCCGTTTCTGGCCAGCAGACGAATACGAACCAGGTCATGGACAGCCATCCTTCGACAAACAGTTCGCCCGTGACTGGTTAAAGAACAATGATCACGACTGGAAACTTCCTCAGGATATTGTTGATAAGACAATCGATAAATATTTCCAGGCATATAAGATGCTTACTGGAAAGGATTTATAGGCTTTCATTGTATATGATAGAAATAAGATAAGAATCAATATTTAGAATAAAACGGTGGCAACACGCATATTTTAAGAGCTTTTTTTACAAATCGCTGATCCGCACCTGTTCCTTTGATAACTCACTGGATGCGAGTCAAAATGCCCGCAGCTACGTTCAGACAATCAACCACAGGACGCTGCGAATTTGTAAAAAAAGCACTTAAAATATGCTAATCGTTGCCACCGTTTTATTCTAAATATTGATTCTTATCTTATTTCTATCATATACACCAGAAGGTCAATTTTTTATATGTTTTCTTTTCCTAAATACTCTGTCATCAAGTTCAGTTTTAACCGATATCAAAATATTTGAAAATTCTCTTATCTTAATTTCTACGAGACCTTAAATTAAGAGAATTCTCAGTTATCTATTGCCTAAAAGTATAAACTAATACATTAAAACATACACACAAAATTTACCTTAAAACCTGTCGCCCAGTAAATACCACAATAGATCGTGGTTTCATCACATACTCATGATCAATGCGAATTTCTTCTCCTTCTTCATAACAATACTTTCCATTCTCATCGCCATAAGTATCCACACTCAGATACCAGGCTCCATGATTTGCAAGGTTTGGAAGTGTGATGCGCACTTCTTCCCAATAAGCATTCACTGCAACGTAAACAAGATCATCTTTACATTTCTTGCGGTCGTATCCTGCAAAGCTGACTGCCAATGTTTTTGCATTTTGTGATACTTCCATGCGGTCTGCGTTGACGTCGTGTGCGTGCATTCCTTCCATTCCGCAGACTGCATTGTCAAGCTTCTTTCGGATGACTGGATGTTTCTTTCGGTATGCGATCATAAACTTGAAGAATTCAAATAATTCTTTGTTCTTCTTTAATAAGCTCCAGTCGATCCATGAGATTTCATTGTCCTGACAGTAGCTGTTATTGTTTCCAAACTTCGTATTTCCAAATTCGTCTCCTGAGAAGAACATTGGTGTTCCACGGCTGCACATTAAGATGGCACAGGCATTTCGGATCATTCGATATCTTAGTTTTAGTACTTCTGGATCATTCGTATCTCCTTCCATACCGCAGTTCCAGCTTCGGTTATCGTTCGCTCCGTCTGTGTTGTCCCAGCCATTTGCTTCATTATGTTTATTGTTATAAGAATATAGATCATATAACGTAAATCCATCATGACAAGTAAGGAAGTTGATGCAAGAATTATATCCGGCATAGTTGTTATTTCCTTCAGAATAATATCCACCATATAAATCTCCGGAACCACAGATTCTCCATGCGGCGCTGTTTGCTTCCCAAAAGTCTCCTTTTAAGTATCCACGCATTGTATCACGGTACTGTCCATTCCATTCTGCCCAACGTTTACTTGCAGGGAAATTTCCTACTTGGTATAATCCGCCGGCATCCCATGCTTCTGCGATCAACTTGACATTTCTAAGTAGTGGATCGTAAGCTAGACTTCGTAATAGCGGTGGATTGTTCATTGGCATTCCGTCTTCGTCTCTTCCCAGAATACTTGCAAGATCAAAGCGGAAACCATCCACACGATAATGAACTGTCCAGTGTCTTAAACATTCAAGGATCATCTGCTGAACCACTGGATGGTTACAGTTTAGAGAGTTTCCACATCCACTAAAGTTATAGTAATGTCCTTCTGGTGTTAATAAATAATAAATATTATTGTCAAATCCTTTAAAACTAAAGAATGGCCCCTGTTCATTTCCTTCCGCTGTATGGTTAAAAACAACGTCCAAAATAACTTCGATTCCATTTTCATGGAATTCTCTGATCAGTTCTTTTAATTCTGTTCCTTCATTATTGACCTCTTCGGCTGCCGCATAACTGGCATTTGGTGAGAAAAATCCAACCGTATTATATCCCCAGTATTCTACAAGCTGTTTTCCGTCAACCTCTCTTGCATTGATCATCTCATCAAACTCAAAGATCGGCATTAATTCTACTGCATTGATCCCAAGTTCTTTTAAATATGGAATCTTTTCTTTTAATCCTGCAAATGTTCCTGGACGTTTGACTCCTGAAGATGGATGTTGTGTAAATCCTCTGACATGCAGCTCATAGATGATCAGATCACTCATCTCCCTGCTTGATTGTGGCTGTACACCCCAGTCAAAAGTATCTCTTACAACTTTGGCATGATATGTTCTTGTTCTTTTCTTTCCCCATACCTGCTGACCTGCAACTGCCTGTGCATATGGATCTAACAAAATCTTTGTTTTGTCAAATAATAATCCTTTTTTCTCATCATATGGGCCATCCACACAATATGCATATTCAAACTCTTCAGCTTTCAGATCGTAAACGATCATAGAATACACGTCCCCGATCTTATAAGATTCTGGGAATGGAATGACTGCATATGGTTCTTCTTCATCTGGATGGAATAATAAAAGATCACATGATGTTCCATGGCTTGTATGCACTGTGAAGTTTACACCACATGAAAATTCCGATGCTCCATTTAAA
This sequence comes from Anaerostipes sp. Marseille-Q3525, assembly GCF_018223505.1. Classification (NCBI taxonomy): domain Bacteria; kingdom Bacillati; phylum Bacillota; class Clostridia; order Lachnospirales; family Lachnospiraceae; genus Anaerostipes; species Anaerostipes sp. Marseille-Q3525. The sequence continues at coordinate 27,095 of NZ_JAGTTT010000008.1, read as the reverse complement.
TCAAAAAATCCAGGTCTAACTTTGAAACCATTGATCTCCATCATTGGTTTTACCATTCTGACCTCATCTGTAATATAATCATTTAATATATATTGTTTCACAACTAAACTCCCATTCTGCTTTTTCTTCTCTCTTCTTTGTGGAAATCTTCCCCTGTCTGTTTATATCTGCTGTTTACTAAGCACCGATACAAACGTTACTCTCTGATCGATCCAGTTTCCTGTGATCGCAACCATTTTCCCCATTGTAAATGCTGCAACGATCGTTCCGATTCCTAGTCCATCTAAATATCCAAGCATCAATCCTGTCAAAAGTCCTGTTGTTGCAAGGCATAAAACATCGAATGTAATCTTTACTCTTGCATATGGTTTTTTTATGATTTCTGATAATTCTCTTGGAAACAGGTCGGTTGGAATGATCGGAAGCTGACATCTATTTTCTAATGCGATTCCGATACTTAATAAGAAATAACTGATCAAAAAGTATGCAATTCTGCATGGAATCGTCTGTGGCAGAATCCCGATCCATAATTCATTGACATCTAATAATTCACTAAATGCAAATCCTGCAACGAAACTGAATAAATAAGATGGTACGAACTTCTTTCTTAAGATCATCAGGCTTAATACCAAAGCTCCCTGAAATAGGTAAGTCCATGTACCGAGTGATAATTTTGTAAATACTTCCGAAAATGCGTACGGCACACTTGAAATCGCGGAAATTCCTGATCCTGAATAAAGCATCAGTACAACACTGAAACTATTGATCACAATCGCTGCGATCAGTGCAAGTTCTCCCCTTAGTATTGGTTTTTCGTTTTCCATTTTCATCCTCCAAGTCCATTTCGTTCTCTGTCCGTTTAAGTTTTCAATTCTCTTATCCGTAAGAAAAACTAACACTTTTAAAGGACAGAGAACATATATGAATATAAGTTTATTCCTTATTTACATTTTTTACAAGTTACATTTTTTCATGAATCTATAGATAATATCTATCAATTCTGACTGAAATGTTACATTATACGCCATAACTGCCATTCCCCATACTGCACAAAGTATGATCACACTTTCTAATTCATGATGTTTTCTTTGTCCTTCCTATTTTATGTCAAATTCTTGAAATCTGAATGATTATAGTATAGGAAATAGCCTCTGTCAAGATTAGATTCTGTACTTTTTCTTGTAAATATGATATGATTGCATTTGTGTCTGTTTGTATTTAACAAGCAACTGTCTATTCTATAGAAACAAACACAAAATATTAATAAAAGAAATTCGAAAGAGGTTTGATTCATGTTAGAACTTATACAATCAATTAACAGTGCCGTGAACAACTTTATCTGGGGTGTTCCAGCTATGATCTGTATCATTGGTGTTGGATTACTGTTAACGATCAAAACACGATTTTTACAGATTCGAAAGTTTCCTTATGCAATGAAGGAAACCATTGGACGTGTCTTTAAAAAACAAGATGCATCCGACGGATCTATGACACCATTTCAGGCAGTCTGTACTGCTCTCGCTTCCACAGTTGGAACTGGAAACATCGCTGGTGTTGCCGGTGCGATCGCAATCGGTGGTCCTGGAGCTGTATTCTGGATGTGGGTTTCTGCGATTCTTGGAATGTGTACAAAATTTTCTGAGGTAACATTAGCTGTACATTTCAGAGAACGTAACCCTGAAGGAGATTATGTTGGTGGTCCTATGTACTATATTAAGAATGGGCTTAGCAAAAACTGGCATTTTCTTGCCGTCTTATTCTCTGCTTTTGGAGTTTTAACTGTATTTGGAACTGGAAATGCAACACAGGTAAATACGATCACAACTGCGATTAATTCTGCTTTGTTAAATTTCAATGTGATCAGTAAATCATCTGTTGATACAGTAAATCTGATCATTGGTATCTTCGTTGCGATTCTTGTTGCTCTGATCTTACTTGGTGGAATCAAAAGAATTGGACAAGTTGCTGAGAGATTAGTACCTTTTATGGCATTTATTTATATTTTCTTTGCTTTAGGTGTTGTTGTTTTAAATATCAACCATCTTCCTTCTGTTTTTGGTTCTATCATTAATGGTGCCTTCCATCCAGCTTCTGTCACTGGTGGTGTTGTTGGAAGTTTCTTTATGAGTATGAAAAAAGGTGTGGCACGAGGAATCTTCTCAAATGAAGCTGGACTTGGTACTGGATCTATCGCCCACGCTTGTGCCGATACAAAAGAGCCAGTCAAACAGGGGCTTCTTGGTATTTTTGAAGTGTTTACTGATACAATCTTAATTTGTACATTAACAGCCCTTGTTATCCTTTGCAGTGGAATTCCTATTGGATTCGGAGCTGATGCTGGTGCAGAACTTACGATCAGTGGATTTACTGCTACTTATGGAAACTGGATTTCTATCTTTACTGCAGTTGCTCTTTGCTGTTTTGCATTCTCTACAATCATTGGCTGGGGATTATATGGGGCTCGTTGTATTGAGTTTTTATTTTCCTCTAAGGTTATCAAACCTTTTATGTTAGTATATTCTCTGGTAGCCATTCTTGGTGCTACTGTGGATCTTGGAATGCTTTGGAGTATTGCTGAGACATTTAATGGATTGATGGCAATTCCAAACTTGATTACACTGTTCTTATTATCTGGAACTGTGGTAAAGCTTGTGAAAGAATTCTTCCACGAAAAATAATATTGTTCTTAAAAAGAGAATCCAGCACATTGCCGGATTCTCTTTTCTTTTATAATTCTTCACTTTTATAAATCATATATCCTTCATAGTAATAACTATGATCGATGCCTTTCATGTAAATTTCTCTATCATGAATCTTATCTGTCAAGGCTTGTTTTAAGACATATTTAATTTCAATGTCTCGAATCGGGCTTCTTTCCATTGCTAATAAATAATCTTCTTTATCTACTTTGCTCCAGTCTATGACTTGTTTCAGTTCTTTCTTTAAGATCTGGTCTAACCATATTCTTGTGCTTCTTCCATTTCCCTCTCGAAATGGATGTGCAATATTCATTTCAACATATTTTTCTATGATCTGTTCAAAATCTGATTGTGGCATTTGTTCAATATGATTCAATGATGGCTGTAAATACATCACAGGGGCAAATCTAAAATTTCCTTTTGCTAAATTGACCGTTCTTATTTCCCCAGCGAATTCGTAGATGTCTTCGAAAAGAAATTGATGTATTTTCTTTAAACTATCTACCATACCAGCTTGCATAGAATCTAATCTTCCACTTTCAAATAACTCAACTGCCTTTTTTTTGCTGATTTTTTCCTCTTGCCGCGCCAATTCCAATGAATCTGTGATACCCAGTTTATTTTCTAATATCAATTTGCTCACCTCGTTATTTTAATTAATAACCACAAACTCTTGCTTTTCCACTTCGTTTTGCCTGATACAAGGCTTGATCCGCCCGTTTGTAAAGATCCATATAGCAGTCTCCATCTTCTGGCGCCATTGCAATTCCTATACTGATAGAGATTGCTGAGCCATTTAATTCTTTGATCTCATATTGCTGCGTCTTTGTAAGTAGTTCCTCTGCTTTGGCAATCGCCATTTCTTTCATCTTAATATTCTTCATTACAACGACAAATTCGTCTCCACCGATTCGCCCTACAATATCATCTTCTCTAAAGATATCACGCAATAATTGTCCAAACTTCTGTAAAACAATGTCTCCCACCGCATGTCCATATCCATCATTGATCTGCTTGAAGCAATCCATATCCAAGATTAAAAATGCATGGATCATATCTTTATCTGTTGACAATATCTCATCAGTTCGAAGTTTCGTTGTTTCTTTATTATATAAACCTGTCAGCGCATCTGTCTGTGCATATTTCATTAATTCCTGATCCCTTCTATAGTTTTCATGCACGATATATAGCACCAGCAAAATAACTAAAATAACAAATACTGCCATAAAAATGATCTCATAATGTTCAATAAAGTCATAGGATTGCTGTGCAGTTTTTTCTGGTACCGCATAACAAAGCATCCAGTTATTAATCTTCATTGGCATATAAGCAAAATAATGTCTTACGTTTCCCTTCTTCTTACTATCTGCGGTTACCAGATTTGATTTTCCTTTGTAAAAATCCTGCTTGATCATCTTGGCTGTCACATTATCTTTGATCATCAATTTCTTGCAATATGTATAAAAGTTATCCCGATAATCAATGTTCCAATAGGACGTATCTCCTTCAAATGCAATGACTTCCCCACTTTGGGCAATGATCATGCTACAACCTTCCCCGTCAAATAAATCTTCAAAAAGCATACGGCTTAATGCTGTGACATCATAAGAGCCTCCAAGAATTCCGATTACTTTCTTATCCTTATAGATTGGTACTCCTAATACAACTCTTGTCGATCCTGAGATACTACTGTCTAATGGCTCACTTAAGGTCCTTTTTCCACTCATCGCTTCTCTATAATATCTTCGATGCGATACATTCTTTGTCTGCCCGTTACTATAATGTGAAGTACCATCTGGCTCGATCAGAGCAGTCGCTCCAAAATCTGTATTCTTTGTCACAAACTGGAGCAAATTGATATTTTTTTGATCTAATAGCTGATCTGATTTTCCTATTTCTTCTGCGAATCCATTAAGATAAGCATATTGAATGTTCAATATCGTGCGTAAATGCACGCTTTGTCTTGATACATTGTTCATCATCGTTTTTTGTGATCTGTGTTCGACGGAACGTTGTATACAATAGAAGAAAATCAGAAGTCCTATAACAACTGCTACCAGAAATACACTCATGATCTTAGCATATTGCCTAATCTGCGTCTGTTTCTTTTTCATTCTCTGGCTTCTCCTTATATTTTCATGTTAATTAAGTTTTTCTTTAGTTTAACTATACCAAAGAATGAGAATGAAGTCTACGTGCAAGATTCGACAGAAATCAGCTTTTAGGAATTCTATAGTTTTCCACCGTAAACAGGGAATTCGCTGTTTGCTCCATAGTTTTCGATCTTCTTGAAGTTTTTCAGAATTTCCATATCTTCTGCACTAATCTCAAAGTCTACGTCAGCGTTTGTTTTCATGTGATCTTTGTTTGCTGTTTCCATTAAGCTTTCTATGTCTTCAATCTGGAAATTAGAGACACCGATCGCTTTTAATTTTCCTTCGTTATAAGCTTCTTCGTATGTTTTGTGTTCTGCTGCTACTTTGCTTCCAACAAAAATATAATCTCTTGCAGTTGTTCCACTTAAAAATGTCTGAAATGTTATTTTGTGCATAGTAACCTCCAATAAATTTCTAAATCTTCGTCTTTAAATACGTTGAAAATGACTTTGATCTTACTGTTTGTTTCTTCTTTGAATTTCTGTACTGTTTTTACTGCGATCTCGGCTGCTCTTTCGTTTGGGAACATAAAAACTCCTGTGGAAATGCAGCAAAATGCAATGCTTTCTAGTTTATGTTCTTCTGCGATTTCAAGACAGGATCGATAGCATGATTCCAATAATTTTTCATGTCTTTTTTGTAAGAAACCGCCATGTACGATCGGACCTACGGTGTGAATCACGTAATCTGCAGGAAGATTATAAGCTGGAGTGATCTTCGCCTGTCCGGTTGGTTCTTCGTGACCTTGTTTCTTCATCATTGTATTGCAGTAATTTCTAAGCTGGATTCCTGCATAAGTGTGAATACAGTTATCAATACAGTTATGACATGGCTGATAACATCCTGTCATGCCGCTATTGGCTGCATTTACGATTGCTGAGACTTTGAGTCTTGTGATGTCTCCTTGCCAGAGGTAGATATCTTTCTTGATCTCGCTTAAATCTTTTAGTTGTATGATACCTCTATTTTTATTTTCTTCTGTTAAATATTCGTCTTGGATCTGTTTGAATTCATCAGAAATTGGGCATGCAAAACGGATATTCATCAAGGATCTCAACAGTTGTTTTTGTTCTTCTTTATTTTGTGGAATTTCCAGATTATTGTATTGTGTATTTTCTTTAATCAATTCTTGAATCAGATATCTTCTTCGTTCAGACTGGTTCATGGTATTCCTCCTGTTTTTTGTATTTTCAAATCATTATTGTAACTTATTTTATTACATCTAATCATAGTTTAACATTTTATTGTTGTAATGTAAATAGTTACATTATAAATATCTTCTGTCTGAGAAAGCCTCAATTCCTATCCAATACCATTCTTCATACACACCACCTTAAATTTTCCAATCTTGTAGTTTACCACACTATAACCTTCATGTATATGAGAAAAAATAAATAAGCAACCGAAAGCGCAGCATTGGAATTTTGCCATATTTTGAATAAATTCGCAGCCCAATTGGACGAGTGTCTGAGCTCCAAAGTCTCTTGTCTGAAACAAAACTTCAGAGCGAGTTCTCGTAGGAAATTGGGCGGATAAGCGATTTGTTCAAAATATGAGCAAAATTCCACCGCTGCGCTTTCGGTTGCTTATTTATTTTTTCTCATATACTGAAAGACTTCAGTTGGCCAATTATAAAATTAAAATTCTAAGCATTTTCAAACTGGCTATTATAAAGATCTGCATAGAATCCACCCTTAGCCAGCAGTTCTTCATGATTTCCCTGTTCCACGATGTCTCCATGGTTCATAACTAAAATCACATCGGCATCTTTGATCGTAGATAATCGATGTGCAATTACGAAACTTGTTCTTCCTTGCATCAGATTATCCATTGCCATCTGGATTCGTTCTTCAGTTCTTGTATCGACGGAACTTGTTGCTTCATCAAGGATCAGGATCTTGGGATCTGCTAAGATTGCTCTTGCGATCGTTAATAACTGTTTCTGTCCCTGAGAAATGTTGTTGCTTTCTTCGTTGATCTCCATATCATAGCCTCCTGGCTGTGTTTCAATGAAGTGGTGGGCGAATGCGGCTCTTGCTGCTCCCTGGATTTCTTCTTCGCTTGCATCTAATTTTCCATAACGGATATTATCACGGATGCTTGCGTTGTAAAGCCATGTATCCTGTAATACCATACCAAACATCTCTCTTAAGTCACTTCTCTTAAACTCTCTGATATCATGACCATCGACTTTAATGCATCCACCATTGACATCGTAGAAACGCATCAGAAGTTTGATCAATGTTGTCTTTCCGGCTCCGGTTGGCCCTACGATGGCTACTTTCTGACCTTCTTTAACATTGACAGAGAAGTCGTTGATAATTGTCTGGTCTTCATTGTATCCGAAGTTTACATGTTCAAATGTAACATTTCCAGCAAGTGTATCGACTGGTACAACATCTTTTTCTACTTCAACTTCTTCCTCTTCTTCTAAGAATTCAAAGACACGTTCTGCGGAAGCTGCGGTTGTCTGCATCATGTTACCAACCTGTGCTAACTGTGTGATCGGCTGGCTGAAGTTTCTTACGTACTGTAAGAAGGACTGAATCTGTCCAACTTCGATTGTTTTCTTGATGGCTAAGTATCCACCTAAGATAGATACTGCTACATATCCTAAGTTACCGACAAACTGCATCAATGGCATCATAGCTCCTGAGAAGAACTGTGATTTCCATGCAGAATTATAAAGTTTTCCATTGATATCTTTAAATTCTTCAATGACACTTTCTTCTTTGTTAAATGCTTTGACAATGTTATGTCCACTGTAGATTTCTTCTACCTGTCCATTTAATTCTCCAAGGTATTTCTGCTGAGCCTTAAAGTATGGCTGGGATTTGGACATGATAAGTCCGATCAGTCCCATGGATAATGGTAGTGTCAGTAAGACGGCGATCGTCATTGGAATACTGATTCGGATCATCATAATAAATACACCGACGATCTGTGTCGCAGATGTGATGATCTGTGTCATACTCTGGTTTAAACTCTGTCCTAGGGTATCAACGTCATTTGTAACTCGTGATAAGACTTCACCATAAGTTCTGCTCTCAAAATATTTCATTGGCATGCGGTGGATCTTTTCTGAGATATCTTTTCTCATCTGATAGCTGACATTGTTTGACACATGTGTCATGATCAGTCCCTGAATAAATGAAAATACTGCACTGGCTACATATAGGCATAATAAAAATGCTAAGATATGTGCTACCTTTGTAAAATCAATTCCGCTTCCACCAGATACTTTACGGATCAATCCATCAAAAATCTCAGTTGTTGCATCTCCTAAGATCGTTGGTCCGACAATGTTAAATACGGTACTTGCGATCGCAAAAATGATAACCATAACGATTGGAAGATAAAAACGTCTCATATATTTGATCAGTTTGATCATCGTTCCTTTTAAGTCTTTTGCCTTCTCACCTGGTGCCATTCCTCTGCGACCACCCATTGGACCTCTTCCTCTCATGCTGTTGTTATTACTCATGGTCAGACACCTCCCTTGCTTTCTTAAGATCATCTTCAGACAGCTGTGATTTTGCGATCTGCTGATAAACTGGACAAGTCTTTAATAATTCTTCATGCGTTCCTTTTCCAACGATATTTCCTTCATCTAAAACGATGATCTGGTCTGCATGAAGGATCGTACTGATACGCTGTGCAACGATCAATGTTGTACTTCCATGTGTTTCTGCCTGCAGAGCTGCACGAAGTTTTACATCCGTTTTATAGTCAAGTGCTGAGAAACTATCATCGAAAATATAGATTTCAGGATCTTTTGCAACGGCTCTGGCGATGGATAATCGCTGTTTCTGTCCACCAGATACATTAGAACCACCCTGTGCGATCGGTGAATCATACTGTTCTTCTTTTTCTTCAATGAAATCGGTTGCCTGTGCGATTCTTGCTGCTCGCTTGACTTCTTCCATTGTCGCATCTTCTTTTCCATATTTTAAGTTGGATTCGATCGTTCCTGAGAACAGAACCCCTTTCTGTGGTACATATCCGATCTTTTCGCACAGATCATGCTGTTTTACATCACGGATATCCACACCATCAACTAAAATACTTCCGCGGCTGACATCAAAGAATCTTGGAATTAAGTTGATCAGTGTTGATTTACCACTACCTGTACTTCCGATAAATGCAGTCGTCTTACCAGCTGGTGCCGTGAAACTGATATTGTGAAGGACTGCTTCATCTGCATCTGGATAGCAGAAATATACATTTTTAAATTCAACTTCACCTTTTTTCTCTGGTAAAAATTCTTTTGGCTCTTCTGGATCTTTGATCATAACTTCCATGTCTAGGATCTCATTGACACGCTCAGCTGCAACCTGTGCACGAGGCATCATAATAGATACCATGGAAATAAATAAGAATGCCATAATGATCTGCATTGCATACTGGATAAATGCCATCAAGTCACCAACCTGCATTTTACCAGCATCAATATTGGAAGCTCCGACATATACGATCAGAACAGTTAATCCATTCATGATCAACATCATTATTGGCATCATAAATGTCATGGCTCTGTTAACAAATAAGTTTGTCTTCATCAGATCCATATTTGCTTTGTCAAAACGTTCTTCTTCGTGTTTTTCTGTACTAAATGCACGGATAACAGAAAGTCCCGTTAAAATTTCTCTTGTTACTAAGTTTAAGCGGTCGATCAGTTTCTGTAAGATCTTAAATTTCGGCATCGCTACCTTAAATAATATAAAGATCACTAACATGATCGCAATGACACCAACGGCGATCGTCCATGTCATCTTGGCATTTGTTGTCAATACTTTAAAGATACCACCGATTCCCATTAATGGTGCATAGACAACGATACGGAATACCATCGTCATAAACAACTGAATCTGCTGAATATCATTTGTACTTCTTGTGATCAGAGATGCTGTTGAGAATCTGTCAAACTCAGAGTTTGTAAATGACATGACTTTCTCAAATACTTTTTCTCTTAATACACGACTTAGTTTCGCTGCCAAACGTGCAGATAGCAATGTAACACTGACTGCTGCTACCATGATCAGCAATGCAAGTCCTACCATCTTTGCACCTGTGACTAACAGATAATGTGTCTGCATCTGATCAATATCAAGCCCGATTGCTTTATATTCATTGGTTACAAAGGAAATCGCAGCCTGACTGATGATCGTATCTGGCATATCTTTGATATTCATCTTCTTCATCTGCGCCATCATTTTCTTCTGGCTCTTGCTCATAGATGCTGCTGCCTGAGGGTTCGCCTCTATCTGTTTTGCCATCTGTGCTGACAGATTCAGCATTGCTTTTGACATACTCTTATCAAGATGTTCTCTGTCTTTTTTAGAGATATATCTTCTGACATATAAACGTCCATCTTTGTAATCTTTATATTTTGAATCTTTGACCTGATCCTTTGTATAAAGTTTATAGGCATCCTCCATATCATCGGCATCATCTTGTTTCATAAGAGATTTCAGTGCCAGAAATGTTTCTTCTCTCATCACATCAGGAACCGCATCTTCAATCCCTTTTTGCTGAATACCGACATTGACGATATTGGATGTAAATGTTGGCAGTGTCAGATCACAACTTGCCTGCACAACCAGAAATAATACGATCGCAATGACCGGTACATATGCTTTCTTTAAATATCGGAATAATTTAAACATCTGATCTTTCCTTTCTTTCCTTTCTTTCTTTTTTTAATATCTCTGTCTGTTCATCCAGACAATCACAGAATTTATTTAGCAGACGGTCAAGTTCTTCCTGCTCCTCTTTTGTAAAATACTCTTGAAGTTTCTGCTGTATCATAGCAAATCTCTTGTGACAGTCTTCACTGATACTTTTTCCTTTCTCAGTGAAATAAATCCTGCTTTTTCTTGAATCTTTTTCGTCTTGTTTCTTCTCTATATATCCATTCTTTTCCATTCGTCCAATCATTACATTTAACGTAGATGGTTTGATCTGCATCTTCTCTGCCAGTTCCTTCTGTGTACATCCTTCACATTTACTTAAGTGGATGATCAGTGGCATCTGTCTTGGATGAAGATTTTTTTCTTTGAGAAGTTCAAAGCCGTAAATCGCACTCTTGTGATTTACTTTACCGATCAAACTATAAATCCCCTCACACTTTCTCATATATGCTCCTTTCTTTGCTTTTTTATTTTTAATTAGATAACTAATCATTAGACAACTAATTGAAATAATAGCACCTTGTATACAAAAGGTCAACTCTTTTTTATCAGATTCTTCTATAAGAAAAAAAGAACCCTTCAGCTATTGTATTAGCTAAAAGGCTCTTTTATCTCATTTAAATACTGAAATACTTCACGATTTCAACGAATTAAGCGTTTCTTCCACAGCATTTTTTATATTTTTTACCGCTTCCGCATGGGCATGGATCATTTCTTCCGATCTTCTTTCCTTTTACAACGGTTGTTGAATTTCTAGATTCTTTGTACAGTTCTTTTCTTCTTTCTTCTGTAAGAATGTCATCCCATTCTTTTAAGTTGTAAAGCCATTCTGCACGGCATCCAACCATGTTGTAGTATAATTTCTCGAAGTCGATATCTAAGCTTACCTGTGTATTTTCATCCATCTCTTCGATTGGGTTTGCTTCTTTTAAGCTGTCGTTGATTCCATCTAAGAATCCTACGAACATCTGTAATTCTGTCTCGTATTTATCTGCTAATTCTTTGACTGTTCCAGATACCACTGTATCTTTGTCAGCTAATAATTTCTCGTAGATTCCTTTTTCAATGTTGAAGTAATTTAACCAGAACTGCTGTCCTTCTGCTGTTCTATCGTCAAATTTATATGCGTAATCACGCCATTCCTGTAATAAAGCCATGTTCATTCCATCCTTTTCTTTTTAAAATGTTATTTTCCTTTGATACTATAACAAATCTTTTGCTTTTTTTCAACAATACTGGGCAATTTTATCCATCAAGATCAGATCATAGCTATGCTCCTTGCTCTTTTTAAAAATTTCGACTGCTTCTTTTCCATCTTTGGCTTCTGTGACGATCATATTTTCATCTTGCAAAATGAACTTGGCAATTTCTCTGTTTAGCTCATTATCTTCTATAATAACTTGATATCATTCATCAGCTTTTGCACGTCTATAACTTCTTCATGCAGTACAACTTCTTCAATAAAGTGGTCCATTCTTTATGATTTTAAAAAAAAGCCCCCATTCTACGCCATTGTAGAACGGGGGAATACTTAAGGGGAGGATAAGTATTTCTTTATCCAGTTTCTTTATCAACTGGATATTCCTATTATGTCCTCTCTTTTGCTTCTTATACATTTCTTTTATAATTTTTTTCTTTCAAAACACTCAAATATATGCTAGGATACCTCATAGGTATACATAATTACGAAAGGATATCATCATGCAGAAGCAAAAACGTATGAAGCAGATCACAGCAATCCTGCTGATCATTATATTACTTGCCATTGTCGGATCTACCATCTTCTTTGCAGTGACTGGAAGCCAGTTGTTCTGGATATCGCTGTTTTTGATGTTTTTCTTTCCGATCTTTTTATGGGCAATGTCATTTTTATATAAATGGAGCAAGAATAAGAACGAGTAAAAGAATCCCTGTCATCTTAAGTTTTAGGTGACAGGGATTCTTTTTATTTTCTAATTCTTTCTAAATATTCTTTGATATTCTTTTCATATCCATTTTCGGTTGGTTCATAAAATGTGGTTCCTAGAAGTTCATCTGGAAGATACTGTTGTTTTACATAATGATCTGGGTAATCGTGTGCATATTTATATCCGATTCCATGTCCTAGCTTTGCTGCTCCTTTATAGTGGGCATCTCGTAAATGATTTGGAACTGCTCCAATCTTGTGATTTCTGACAGATTCTAAGGCATGATCAACTGCCATATAGGCTGCATTACTCTTTGGTGCACTGGCTACATAGGTCACTGCCTGTGCAAGAATGATCCTTGCTTCTGGCATTCCGATCCGTTCGACTGCCTGTGAGGCTGCAACTGCTACCTGCAGTGCCTGTGGATCCGCATTTCCAACATCCTCGGATGCACAGATCATCACTCGTCTTGCAATAAATGTCACACTTTCTCCAGCATCGATCATTCTTGCCAGATAGTAAACTGCTGCGTCTGGATCTGATCCTCGCATACTTTTGATAAATGCAGAAATCACATCGTAGTGATTGTCTCCGTCTTTATCATATTTTGTCACTCTCCGCTGGATACATTCCTGTGCGACATCGATATCAATGTGAATCTTTCCATCTTCAGCTGGCTCTGTTGTTAAGATTCCAAGTTCGATCGCATTCAAGGCACTTCTTGCATCACCTTCTGCCATATCAGAAAGAAAATCCAGTGCATCATCCGTGATTGTTGCACCGTAAATTCCCATTCCTTTTTCATCATCGGTGATGGCTCTTAAAATTAATTTCTTAATATCTTCTTTATCTAGTGAATGCAGTTCAAATACATTCGATCTTGAGATCAACGCCTGATTGACTTCAAAATACGGATTCTCTGTCGTTGCTCCGATCAAAATGATCGTTCCATCTTCAACAAATGGCAGCAGATAATCTTGCTGTGCTTTATTAAATCTGTGGATCTCATCGATAAACAGAATTGTCTTCTTCTGATACATTCCAAGTGATTCTTTCGCATTTTTCACTGCTTCCTGCATATCTTTCTTTCCAGATGTTGTTGCATTCATCTGCACAAAATTAGCCTTTGTTGTATTGGCAATGACTTTAGCTAAAGTTGTCTTTCCTGTGCCCGGTGGTCCATAGAAAATAATGGAACTGATCTTGTCTGCTTTGATGGCTCTATATAATAATTTATCTTTTCCAATGATATGTTCCTGTCCAACCACTTCATCAAGAGTTGTCGGTCTCATTCTCCCTGCTAATGGGGATTCTTTATCTTTATTTAATTCTCTTGCATATTCAAATAAATCCATAGTTTTCCTCCAGATTTTATCTTAGCACAGGGTATTTAGAAAATCTATCAATTGTTAATAGTTTTTTTATAAATAGGTCATGATTTTATCATATTCCTCTGATATAATAAGAGAAGTTAATAACAAAGCACGGGTTAGGAGTTATCATGAAAAATACAGCAATTGAAAAACTTTCTTATACCGAAGTTACGAAGAATATCAGCCAGGCTGAATATGACCAGACACAGGAAGAATACATCCTGTCCAAATCTCCTGATAAATATATGATCAGTCTTCCGGTCAAGGTATTAATGTTTGAAGGAGCAGAGGACAGTTCCCCATTTACATATTATTTTTATATGGAAAATGACGAGGATCTTTATCTGATGCAGAGAAAACGAAACGGATCAGTCGTTGATAAGACAAAAATTCCTCTGACAAAGGAACAGGGACAGAAGATTTTGGATGGCGATTATCAGTTTTTATTAGACAGTGATGAACCGTTACTTAATTCTCTTTATTTCCAGTTTACGGTAAATCAGCTGCATCCTTTATATAAGAAGGAGTGCACAAGAAAGATTTTTCATCAGAATCGGTTCTTAGATGAGATTGTGGATATTCATATTGTTCGAACACCTTTTGAAGAAGATAAAGACTTCTTTGCTACACATGATAAGATGCTTAAAGGTGGAACTAAGAATAATCTTAGGAGAAATACGAGACAGTATTTGAATATGTCAAAACCTATGGCAGATTTGTTGAATTATCAGAATTCATTAGTATAATATTTATAAAAATAATATCATTCTCAGAATTTATATTTCCTCGAATGATATTATTTTTTATTATGAAGCCTTAAAATTAAATACAGGCTTCATCACTTCCACCACATCCACTGACTCTCTGACCACATCAATAATATCTTCCAAAGATTTATAAGCCATCGGTGCTTCATCTAGTGTCTGTTCATTAACTGATGTTGTGTAAATTCCTTTCATGGATTCTTTATATGCTTGCATATCTAACTGATCTTTTGCCTTCGTTCTTGACATTAATCTGCCTGCACCATGTGGTGCTGAATCATTCCATTCTTTGTTTCCTTTTCCGATTGCCAGAATGGAACCATCTCTCATATTGACTGGAATCAGTACTTTTTCCCCTTTATGTGCTGCAATTGCTCCTTTTCTCAAAATCATCTCTTCTGTGTCGATGTAATTGTGAATTGTGTGGAAGGATTCTTCCGCTGTCATTCCTGTTCTTTCTAAAATGATCTCTGCCATTTTTTCTCTGTTCCTTTTTGCAAATGACTGACAGATTTCTACATCATGTAAATAATCTTCTAAAAATTCTCCATATAACCAGCAGAGATCTTCTGGAATGCTTAAAACTTTTGTTTTATAGCTTTTCTTTAATTCCTTTAATGCTTCTTGTATCTCTTTTCTTCGCCCTGATGCCTTATAAGTTTTTATGATTTCATCTCTTTTGGCAAAATATTCCTCTTTTCCCATGTGAAGATCTACTGCCAGCTGCTGATAATATTCTGCCACCTGTTTTCCCAAATTACGGCTGCCTGAATGGATAACTAAATAATATGTTCCATCTGATGCCTGATCGATCTCAATAAAATGATTTCCACCGCCAAGTGTTCCAAGGGATCGTTCCAATCTTTTTGTATTGTTTAGATTTCTTCTGCATCGTAATTGTTCAAGATTAAGTCGTTCTTCTCTGCCTTCCCATACATTCTTTCCAGAAGGAATATAATGACATGCTTCATCTATTTTTTCGAAATCTAATTCTTTCTCTTTTAATTTCACTGTATACATTCCACATCCAATATCAACTCCGACAACATTTGGACATGCTTTATCAATGACAGTCATTGTTGTTCCAATCGTACATCCAGCTCCTGCATGGACATCCGGCATAATACGGATTTTGCTGTTTCTTGTCAGTTCATAGTCGCACATCGTCCTAATCTGCTCGATAGCTTCTTCTTCAATTACTTTTGCGTAACAGATTGCTGTATTTACTTTTCCTTTGATTTCTAACATATTTCTCATTCCTTTCTTTTTTTCTTTATTCTATCTGGAAATATGTTTCTTATCATGGAAAAAAAGTTGCGAACTTTTTTGTTTTCTTAAACGTTCCTTGATTAAATTTACAAAATGATCTGGCTGTACAACTTTGAACATGGGGCCAAAAGATAAAATACGAATTACCATCTCTGTCTCATCATCTTTATCATAATCAATGGTAATCTGATATTGGTTTCTCTCAATTCTTTCTGCTTTCTTTGGAAAATGTGCAAAGTGTAACAGGGCTCTTTCTAAAGCATTTCTTTCATCTTTAAGTTCAAAGATGACTCTTCTTTTCCTTGGTGGAATTCTATGTATCAACTCTGCATTTTCACTTATTTCTGCACGTTCACAGCTTATAATCCTTCCAAGATTCACTGTTCCACCTAATCTGCTTCCAAATCCTGCGACACGGAATTTATCATCTTTTTCGGAATATTCAAGATATTTCGGCAAAATCTTCATTGATACTTTTTGGCCTTTATGATTATATGTAGTAATTTCTAACGGGTATTGATTCTTAATCGCGTCAAGGATCATTCTGAAATTTCTAATATAAACTTTATCTGTATAATCATCTCCATCTTGATATTGGTCAAAGATATAGAAATCATCTAGAGTAAATAATGGTTCTATCTCTGGAAAGTCTATTTCTTTCAGATCATCTTGAAATAAATGAATTCTTGGATCTTGGCAGATGGATTTTAACCATCGTTTTTGAATTGTTGTAAGTGGCATGGATGGATGATTCTTTAGAACCGTTGTTCCATTTGACCTAATCAACTGCCATTTTTGTTCTCTTAGTGCTGGTTCTATGCTTAGTACACTTTCTGAAAATGCATATTTCTCTATAATCTTACATATCTCATCTTTCTTTAATGGATGATCTAATGCTACCTCCAGAATTTTGGCAACTGTCTGATAATACACACTGTAAATTTCATGAAATATCATTGTACTTCACCACCTTCCAGATCATATAGTTCATACATTTTTTGAATATCTCTTTTAAACTGGGTTTCCAAAATCTTGTTTGAAAAATGAATTTCTGTGATCCTGCATAGAAAAGTCCTGATCCATGGCACTAGTTCACTTGCATCGTATACTTCTGCATAAAAACGGCTTGTATGATCATCAATCTTTTTGACTTTTCCGCATCTCTTTTCCCGTTCCAGTCTTTGATGGATATATGGTTCATTTTCTTCATAATGAACTGTAAACTCTACAGTCTCCATCCTCTCTCCTGACCTTGAAGTTGTGCTGACACCCCATATGTGTTTCTTCATGTGTTTCAATTTTTTTCTTAATTCTTGAAAATCTTTATCTTCTTTTTCTATTTTTACTGATATTATACGATCTAGTCTGAAAGATGAAATTCGTTTAAACTGTTGGCTGTACGCCATCAAGTACTGTCTGCCACTTTGTACGCTGATGAAAATTTGTAATGGAATTACTTTCATTTTTGTCTTATTGCCTGTCCTTTTTTGAAGCATTTGAATTGTCACACTGCTTTTCTTCTGCATTGCTTCGAATAACTGACACATCACATCACTATCCATCGTTCCTGTGATGTAGTGATGTTTAAATGCAAATTTTCCTTTATGTTTTAGCTGCTGGTCCAGCAAAAATGAACCTATCACCCCGCATGGTACTATTTCTGAGAAATAATCTAAAATATCTATATTCCCTTTATAAATTTGATCTGATTTCTTATAATATAATGTTTTTCCACATTTTTCAGTTTCTATGATTCCCTCGTTCACATATTCTCTTAATTTCTTGCGGATTGTTGACTCATCAAATACTTTTGGACTTTCAAATACAGAAAGATATTGATCTACTTGCTTTGTAATCTCATGAATGGAAAGACTTTCTTTTGCTGATTCTAAAATATCCATTATGATAAAATGGAACGTGATATCACCATCAGTAAAACTCTTTATCTTCCATGCCTGATACAATGGATTATGTTCTGTGATCCGACTGTCGATGGATAAAAAGACATTTTTCCCATTTTCTGTTTGGTGAAATTGTATATAATTTCCTAGGATACTTTCTATGCGGCGGCGTTCATTATCATAAGATCTTAGGCTTTTTCTTGTGTATTCTTCTCGTTTTTTGAAACCATAGACATAGAATTCCCGCATATAGCTACGGATACGGTTGAAGTTTTTGATCAATTCTTTGTATGCCATGGTTTCACCTCGTTTACACTTTTCTGTTCAACTCTTCATAGCTGTCAAGTACCGTTACTGAAAACTTATAAAAAATTATAAACCTTTATGTTTCATTCCTACTTCAACGAGTATGCTTTTGTAACGAATCAATTCATGTACTACTCACAAGTTCCTGTACTCTCCATAGGCGTTAATTCCTGACTAACGTATCAGTACATATCGCTAAATCTTTAATCCCTAAATCAATCCCTATCCCATCATTGGAGGGAACACTAACAGAGTCTTCGTATTCAATGCCTACTGTGATCCACCAGTTGATTCCATCATATCTAATACGGGGATTACTATAGTTACAATCCGTAGGTATCCGATTCTTTTTTGCAAGTCTGATCCAGTTTATCTTTTGCTTATTCTTCTTTTTGCTCAGATTTTATAGCATCGTTAATTAATTTTTGTGATTCAGTAATGCAACCAATTACCATGGCTAATTCGGATGATATATTTTTTTCTTTGTATATATCAGTGATTTTATCATATTTTTCGTCAAAAATAAATCTGCTAATATTGAATATTGTGTTGACATCGTCGTTGTGAAATTTTAAATATTCGCTTTTACGAAGTTCAATTAAGTTAAATTTATAATCCGAAATTAAAGGTTTAAAAGCATCTGGGATTTCTAGCATATCAATTAGGGAATGAGGACCGTCCCATGGATTTTCCCCATAGTAAATACATATTGTAAGAACGCTGTGTAATCGATCCGTTTTCTTCATTGTGATCATACTAGCAAAAGCAAGAATAAATGTCAATATATGTAAAATAAGATAAGCATAAATAATGAAACAAAAAAGAAGATATGAGCTGCCGAGAGCGATAGCAGATTATTTCTTAACAGATAATTATTGAGTGTTAACACAGAATTCGTCTGATAAGTTCTAAATCATTGGAAAAGTAGTAGAGGAAACATCCAAAACAAAATTTCAATATCTTAAGAACAAATTAAACGAATATTATATGAATGGTAAAGTGAGAAATAAAATTTTAAAGATAATGAAAAAGAGTTAGGTTTTTTGTTATTATCAGTATAAAATTAAGAATGATTTGGTCTGTTTTTGTATGTAGATTTTACACGTCCTTGATGATGCCAAGTTCGACCATCACTACTCGTAGTTGTCCAATAAATGTAGTCTCCTTGTTTAACAGAAGAGTAGGATTTTGAATATCGATAACTGGAATCAGTGTATAAATTACAAGGTAAATTTCCTAAACCATCAGTTCCTTCTTCGATCATAGAAACTGCAACACCTTTTGAATTTGTGTAAATATGCTGATTTGTATCAAGTCCACAATGTTTAGCAACATGATCTACTCCATAATGACCTTTATCCACTTTATTGGCAGAATCTATTGAGCAGGCAACACCCCAGCAAGCGGCTACATACTCATTGGTCATAAATGTTTCTTCAAAAGCCATAGGACGTTCGTATTTTCGTTTCATAAAATTCCCCCTAATGTATTAATTTAGTCGTAATAAGTATACTTCCCCTTAAAATATACAACATCATTATATAAGGAAATTATGATATGAGAAGAGATTACATGTGAACTTAAGATTATTTACTGGTAGATTGCGAAAAAATAAGTATTTTTTTACAAATGATTGAAAAATCCAGGATTTCAGACTATAATAAAGTTAAAATATTAAATCAAAAGATGACGGTTTGTTGAAATATAAGATTATGAAAGGGGAAGTTGTTATGAAGAGAATGTATGAAAAGCCAATGGCTTATGAAGAAGTATTCAAGGCAAACGAATACATAGCTGCTTGTATTACAGGTGTCATTCAGGATATGTATATTGAAATAGCAGATTACGAAAAAAAGATGCCTTTTACAGATGGTTTATTGCATTAAATGGAAGATTCTAGTATAATATAGTCATGAAAAAAGATATTGCAGAATGTGCAATATAAGATGAAGATAGAATTTGTATAGAAGGAAAGGGGAAAAGATTATGAAAAAAAGATATGAAAGACCAAGTGCTTATATAGAAGAATTTACACCGAATGAGTATGTGGCGGCTTGTGGAGAGAGTGGAAAGGTTTATAATTTTCAATGTAATGCAGGAAGGAATGATCGTTATGGTACAGTTTATTTGGAGACAAATGGAAAAGCAGGGTTACAAACAGAAGGGGGAAGAGACTGGGTTAATGGAAAGCCAAAGAAATATTCGGCAGACAAATATTTAACTAGTTTATATCATGCATGTGACACGACACATAAAGCTAATTCAAAGGATGAATTTAGGGATGGATATTATTTGAGAGGAGATACTCTTTTAAATGTTATTGTTTGGAGAGGGGAGGATGGAAATAACGTGCATTGTACAACTAATTTAAATATAAATGAATGGTCAACAGCGAAATCATAAAAAATACAAAAAAGAACCGACCTACCGGTTCTTTTTTATTACAGGGAGAGTGATCATGGACCTATTTGACACTAACACTACCTTCGAACGCCAACTTTTCGCAAAGGCAGCAAGGAACCGTATTCCGCTTTATGGAGTACTGGAGTTATTGCCTCTCTGCAACTTAAACTGTGACATGTGCTACGTCCATTTATCCAAACAAGAAATGCAGTCCCAAGGAAGATTGCGAAGTTTGGATGAATGGATTTCCCTTGCAAAGCAAATGAAAGATGCAGGGACATTGTTCTTGTTGTTAACGGGTGGAGAGCCTTTATTATTCCCTCAATTTAAAGAATTATACTGTGCATTAAAAGATATGGGTATGATCCTTACGCTCAATACCAATGGGACGTTGATCAATGAGGAATGGGCGGAATTTTTTGCGAAGAATAAGCCAAGAAGGATAAATATAACTTTATATGGATCAAAGAATGAGACATACGAGAAGCTATGCCATATGAAGGATGGATTTGACAAAACGATCAGAGGGATTGAATTATTAAAAAAATATAAGATTGATGTCAAGATCAATGGAAGCCTTGTGAAGAAGAATTTTCATGACAGGATGGAAATCATAGATATCGGAGAAAAGTATGATATCCCAGTTCGGATCGATACTTATATGTATCCATCCGTGCGTGAGCGGACAACTCCTTTTAATTTTCATGAGAGATTAAACCCAGAGGATGCTGCAAAGGCAAGGGTTGAAATCTTACACCGGGAAATGGGGGATGAACTTTTTGAGCAATATGCGAAGCAGACCATTTATCTGGCAGAACATACAGAAGAAGGAGATGCCTGTCCTGGGCATATGACATGCCGGGCTGGGCAGAGTTCGTTTGTTATTAATTGGCAAGGTATGATACGTTCATGTGTCGTGTTAGATCAGCCAAGTTATGATGCCTTTGACACAACGGATGATTTTATGACATTGTGGAATAAGATCGTGAAAGAAACAGAAGAGATCAAAACAAGCATGGAATGTAATCAATGTAAATTAAGACATGTATGTAATACATGTGCAGCGGCAGCGATTGCAGAATGTGGAGATTCTGAGGGCGTTTCAAAATATTTATGTGAATATACGAAGGAAACAGTTAGTAATTTAAAAGAGTTTTACTAAGAAGCAAAATATGGAGAAAGAAGTTGCATAAAGGACTTCCTTCTCCATATTTTATAGATAATAAGTTATTCAATATTCTCAAGATACTTCTGAACCATTTCATCCTCGTTCAAATCTATATGCTTCAATACAAAATCATACAAAGGCTGCACAACATCCGCACCTTCTTCTAACTCATCTACAATTTGGTCAAAAGATTTATTTTTATGGATTTTTTTCACGATTAACTTAAGCTTATTTTCGGTTTGTCCTTGTAATCTGCCTTCTAATCGTCCTTCCTGGCGACCTTTTTCCTCTAATGATTGATCTAAATAAACATGTAGTTTTCTTCCAAAGAAAAAAAGTAACCATATATATACTCTTTTCCATTATATTTTGTAATGTTTTTTTCTTTGCCTCTGGAATTAAAAATTTTTCATAAAATAAACTACTCATTGATTCCATCGTCAGTAAATTTCTTGTTTTTTCAATTACATCCTTCAATAATTCGCCATCATCAATCTCTAATATTTCTATATTTCTATATTTCCATTAATAACTTCAAAAATAATTTTCATATTATCACTTCTTGAAGTAGCTTTTTTTGTAGATAATCGCTTATATACAATACTGTATCTTCCTGTAACATCTTTTGATAAAATTAACTTATAACGACATACAACAAGAGAATCAAGAATTTTCACCATAAAATCGCTTTCAATGGATAATTGGATTGTTTAAATAACCTGAATCTGTAAGAATACTCTTTAAAATCTTAACTGAAGTCACTATTCCCGATTTTCCCGATCCATTCATTCCGTAAATTCCTTTGATATTATATCCATTCATATCTGGATTTTTAGAAATTGTTTTTTATAAAATGATAGTTTCACATCTTCATCTAATGATTTTATCCCTTTAACTGAATAATTAATCAAATATATAAGTTGCACTTTCTGATTACTTCCTTTTCAATTTAGCTTCCGCCACTTCACACCTTTTACTTCCTCTAATAGATAATCTCTCCGTCCATGATCGTAACCAATACTTTCGTATCTAATATTTCTTTTGGCTTAACCTCGAACAGATTTCTATCTAACACGATCACTTCGGCCAGCATTCCTTCTTTTAATATTTCTGCCATTGTAATCCTTTGATCATCTTTCTTGCTTTGATCTGTATCCGTATGCTAACTAAGATTATAGCTGAATTAATGGTGCATTCTTCCTATGATGTGAAAGAATCCTGCAGAATCTATTTACCAGAGGTTAATGCAGCTCTATCAACACAAGAAGATGAAGAAACAGATTATTCTAAATTTTATCTGTTCTGTAAAAAATATTAATTAACCACAAGAGAACAGGATATCTTAAAACTACTCCTTGATGATATGAACAATACAGAGATCATTGAAACTTTATGTATTTCCGTTGGTACTACAAAAGCTCATATTCATAATATATTTGCAAAAGTTGATATAAAACGTAGACGTGATCTGATGCAGATTTATGAAAAATATACAGCTTCTACTGAAGATGAATAACAATATGTTTTGCATAAAAATAATACCATTCACATTTTTTGTTGAATGGTATTATTTTTATTACTTATGAAGATATTTCTCCTTTGTTGCCATCCCACCCCGGATATGACGTTCCGATTTGTTGATATCAAGCACTTTCCTTGCTTGTCTTGCAAGTGTTTTGTTGATCATCTCTAATCGTTCTGTCACATCCTTATGTACTGTGCTTTTGCTGACTCCAAACTGCTTAGCTGTCTGGCGGACGGTTGCATTGTGCTCGATAATGTAAGTTGCACTTTCAATAACCCGTTCTTCCATGTATTTCTTCAATGGAAAAGCCCCCTGTAAATGTTGTTTTTACAGTTTATGCAGGTTTCTAGAGTTTGATAACGTTAATTATTGGTTGAATATTCGCTAGCGGAAAATAAAAGGAATTTCTTTTTCTATTATTTTGATTTAAAATAGTAGAAAATTCCAATAATGTCCGCCAAAAACCACCCTATCGGCACTGACATCCAGATTCCCTTTAATTCGTTTTTCTTCCTTTGCCCCGTAGTTTTGTGCCACGTAGGTTGAAAATGCATTTCCGAAGTCTTGTACTGGCATGTATGCGAAGGAGTCTATCTTCACTGCGGCGGCAAATGCATTGGCACCTAGGTATCTTCCGACAACCCAGGTGTCTGCTACATTGTACAGCTGTTGTAATAGATTTCCAAACATTAATGGCAGGGCGAAAAGTAATAAATTGACCGTAATCGGTCCTTTTGTTAAATTTCGCTGCATTTTTATTTCCTATCCTAACTTTAAAATCTAGAAATATACCAGTTGTTCTTTTGGTGGTTCTGATTTTTCAATACGGATCGCTGTCAGGATTGGCATTGTCTTATCATATGCTTCGTTGTATTCTGAATGAATCTGTGCTGTTAATGTAACCCATTCATTATTGAGAATTCTCTTTAATGTCTTAGATTTTGTATGATTCAATCTACACAGATATCCGATAAATGTCATATCATCTTCACAGCAAGTCATTGCTTTACGTCCAGGTATGATCATTCCTGGAGGCATCTTAGGACTTCTCTGAACCTGAACTCGCATTTCCACTGTCTTTCCTTCATAAACCTGTGGACGTTCCATAGCATCAATATACCAGATTCCATAATCTTCATCTTCGACTTTGATCACTTCTGCGTTCACATCATATGGAAGAAGTTCATCCTGTTCCATTTCTTTTCCATCTGCACGTTCGAACCCTACCTGTGCTCTTGGATTAACTGCTTTGATACTTCTTCGGAAACTTCCCATATTCGTGTTATCATCACAGCGGTTGAAAATGACAAGATCTGCCATCTTAAACATTTCCATAAATAAAGATTTCATGTTCTTTAGATACATATCAGCTGTGGATGCATCAACCGTTACGATCGCCTGATATAATTCAAGATCTGTCTCATCGATCACATCCATCAGATCATCAATGGAATACATTCCATTGTATTCGATCATAACACGATCTGGATAATAATTTCTCTGACATGCTCTGACAAATTCTTTTGTAAAATCTTCTATTTTTTCAATATTGATCACGAAAGAATTTGTCTTCTCCAGCATTTCTTTGTCATATTCGACTTCTCCTTCTTCAAATGTAAGGATCATTGTTTTCTCGCCGTCATTAAAATAATCCTGGCTTAATGTTTCTTTAATCAATGTGGATTTTCCACTCTCTAAAAATCCCCATACCAGGTATGCCGGTATTTCGTACATCTTTTTTCCTCCTGTTATTTAAAAGAATAAACCTTCTAATTCATCTTCTTTTAATTTAGATCCAATGACACAGATTCTTCCTGTGTAATCCGCACTTCCTTCACGGATTTCATATTCCCCTGGAACAAGGTCAAACTGAACCCATGATCCGTCTTCTGTCTGTAAGATACCTTTGGACCTTAAGATCATGCCATAACTGTCATCTTTAGATAATTTCTGTAAGATTTCTTCCAGTTCTTCTTTCTTATATTTCTTAGGTGTTTCTTTACCCCAGCTTGTAAATACTTCATCTGCATGATGATGGTGGTGATGATGATCATGATCATGGTCATGTCCGCATCCACATCCGCATTCTTCGTCATGATCGTGATGATGATGTTCGTGTTCATGATCGTGTCCGCATCCGCATTCTTCGTCATGATCATGATGATGATGCTCATGTTCGTGTTCATGGTCATGATGTCCACCGCATACAGGGCAGATTTCCTCTTCTTCTAATAATTCTTTGGCCATATCATTTCCGTCTTCCATAACTTTTAAGATCTGTTCTCCTGAAAGTTCATCCCATGGTGTTGTGATGATCGCTGCTTTTTCATTATGTTCACGAAGAAGTGCTACGCTTTCATTTAACTTATCTTCTGCTACATCTCCTGTACGGCTTAAAATGATAGATCCTGCATATTCTACCTGATTATTGTAGAACTCACCGAAGTTTTTGATATACATCTTGCATTTCTTTGCATCTGCAACTGTTACAAAACTGTTTAAGTCTAAATCAACATCTTCTGCAACACCCTGTACCGCTTTGATCACATCAGATAATTTACCAACTCCTGATGGTTCAATGATGATACGGTCTGGATCATACTGTGTTACAACTTCTTTTAATGCACTTCCAAAGTCTCCAACTAAGGAACAACAGATACATCCTGAATTCATCTCTGTTACTTCGATTCCTGCATCTTTTAAGAATCCACCATCAATACCGATCTCACCAAATTCATTCTCGATCAGTACGACTTTCTCCCCTTTTAATGCTTCTTTTAATAATTTCTGGATCAGTGTTGTTTTACCTGCTCCTAAAAATCCTGATATAATATCAATCTTTGCCATTTTATATTACCTTCCTTTTGTATTAGTTCGTTCCGTAAGTTCCCTATTATCTTAAGTTCTTATTAGTTAAAGTACTTACACTCAGTATGTTACTTGCCACCTTAAGTTTTCAGGTACCATGTAAAATACCCCATATAAAGCTATTTTACTACTTCCATCAAATTTGTCAAAACATTCTTTCCGGAGTATAATAAAAACAATTAAAAAAGTAAACGCCCATTCTTTACATTTCCAACGATTGATGATATGGATGCTGTGATCACAAAGGCTTTGTCTGGAATTGATGTTCGTAAATGGCCTTATGAAGTAACTCCTGATATGATCCTTGATGCTGTAAAAAAAATTGAAGAAGTTTCTTTCTAAAAAATTTAGTGCCTGCTCACTGTTTGTGAACAGGCACTATTAAAATTATTTTACAGTTACTTTTATCATTCTTCTATAAATTTTTTAAAGGGCCTTGGTGTCATAAATGTTCCACTAGCAGTTGCCATGAGCTCTTGTTCTACATATGCTTTTCCAACAAAATTCATGATCGTTTTACCAGCAGACACTGCTTCTGCCTCAATTCTTACAATTGCTCCTGTTGGAATTCCTTTTAAAAATGTTGTAGACAGTTGTACAGTCGGTGCTACACTATAATCTCCTAAACCTGCGGTTAATGTTCCAAATGTAATATCAAACATTCCTACAATTGATCCACCAAACATAATACCAAATGCATTTTCATGAAATTTTGTTGCCTCATAGGTCATTGTAAGACTTTTCGTATCATAATCAAATCCCGTGATCTTTCCTTTTAGTTCCTTAAACACTCCATGTGCATTTATCTTTTCTAATTCATTCATTCGTTTTCTGATCTGCTTTTCAAAATTTTCTTTACTCATCTTATTTTTCTCCTGTATCGTACTTTATATTTTGTATATAAACGATATATATGTTTCATTTTCTGTCTGACATTTTATCATATTTATATTCCGCCTTTCTGCGCAAGGCACCAATGTGTCATGAAACATATTGGTTAACCTTCACTTTTTATTTTTTATTCTCATTACCTCTGATATTATTTATCTATAAGACTGACATACTA